>JAUVXS010000047.1 GCA_030603485.1 Dehalococcoidia bacterium | reverse complement strand
ATGTCAGGTAGTGCATTTCAGTAGCTTGTCTGAGCCGGGGAGACAGGCAAAGGATTGACGAGGTACTGGTGGTACTGAGGAAATACGGCGCATAGAAGAGGTATCTCGCAATGCTCCGTCGACCTGGGTAACGAAACGATGTAATGTCCAAATAAGTTATTGACTAAATAGTATTTTGGTGCTACTCTTAGGAACAAATCTTAAGGAAAAGGAGATTCAAATGCAGGCGTATTGTATGAAATGCAGGAAAAAGGTTGATATTAAGAATCCCAGGGCAATAACAATGAAAAATGGTCGCCCCGCAACTCAAGGTGAATGCCCACGCTGCGGAACCAAAGTCTTCCGAATAGGTAAGTCCTAAAGCTAAAAAGACTGGAATAAGGGCCACTTAATGTGGCCCTTATTTATATTAATGGAGAACTACCGGCCAATCGGCTGAACATTCTGGCTTTTTGTTACGCCGTAATCTAGCGAGTTGTTTGGCCACTTGGTGCCTGTTTGTCAACTCTATCATCAGATGGGCACCGGGCACCCCAGGTGCCTCCACGCCCATCTTTCGAAAGGCCGCCTTGGGAGATTCCTCGGCACTCTGCCGAGCTAAGAAACGGCCTCAACAAACGATACAGGCTAAAGAGTAATCCCTTGAGATGTCCATGGTCCAAGCTGATGGTGTAACGGATTCGCTGACGCTTGTAAGATCGCGTCGGCGAACACCGGGTCCTCAGTCGCTATAATGGCCTGCTTCTTGGCAGATTCTTCAGCGAAGAATTGAGCCATTGCCTTTCTATGATCGGGGTCCAATGATTGGGTCGGGTCGTCTATCATCATTACGTTTAGGTTGTGCGGCAGATAGTCCGCCATAGCTAAGAAAATAGCCACAGCTGCTACATTCCGCTGTGACGTACTAAACCTGGTCGTAATGTAAGTAGAGTGCGTCCTAGAGGTGTTGCGAGCCACAATCCAATACCTGTAGACGCCCTTTTTCTCCTCCTCTGGCTGGATCTGGAGCTCGGCATACTCTGGGTGGCTTATGATCCGGCTGTAGCGCACATTGATAGCAGGAGCGAGGGCTGCCAGCGCACCCTCTACTATGCTCCGCTGGTGCTCTACAGCGGCTTGGTAAATATCTTGGAGTGCCAGCTTGAGGTCATTGAGCTCCGTAACGGTTCGTTGCAGGGCTTCTTTTTCCTTGACTGCGGTAGGGAATTCTTTCTCCAGCCTAGACAACCTCTGCCTGGCCTCTAATACATCAAGGATTCGCTCCATCCGGTTGTTGGCTTTGTTCAGGGCGGGGAAAGCATTGGCTAATTGTTTTAATTCCTCTATGCGTTCATTGCATTGTTGAACGCTCTCCCGCAACGGGGTTATCAAGTCGTCAGTATCGACAGGCATATCGAGAGCCGATGCAACTTGTTGCCGGCTGTATTGGAGTTGGCTTTGTTTTTCCTCCAAGCTCCGCAGTTGGCCCTCTGTTGTAGTTACTATAATGCCTGCCTCGCTGATCTGTTGTTGAAGGCAACCGATTTCATTTACTATGACTGTGAGTTCCTGCGCTGCAAACTCTCCCAGCGGTTCAGTCGGTGGCCGTCCAGTTATTTTCTCCAGCTCCGCTCTCAACTTCGCGGTCTCCTCTTGCCGAAGACTGAGAGTTTTCTCCGCCTCCCTGATGTCCAATATAATCTGCTCCTGCCGCCTCTCGTTGGCCTGCAATACGCGGTATCGACTCTCGAGTTGCTGTATCCGCTGAGCCTCCTTGCTGGCCTGAATTTCTTCCCGCAGGCGTAGGATCGTCGCCGGCAGGTCCCTGATCGCCTCCTGACAAACGGGGCAACGCTCTGGTCGGGAGGCGTCGAGATACTCAGCCGCAGCCGGCAAGAGGTTCTCCAAAGGCCGTTCCGCCTTCTCGGCGGCAGCCACTTCCTCTATGTCACCTCGGGTCTCTTGTAGCTTAGCTTCCGCTTCTCCGACTGAGCCTAAACTCTTCAAACGGCTCTGTATCTCTTTAAGCGCGCTCTGTACTGCCTCGATCTGGTGCTTGAGCTGGGCAAGTCTGGATGAACTAGCATTTAGCGTGGGTAGCTTCGCTTCAAATTCCCCCTTGCGTGCGGCCGCGGCGTCATGCTGCGTCTTCAACGCTCTAACGTCCACTCCTGCAAGCGACTCGAGATCCTTTGCAGCGCGCTCGAGATCGCTGCGAAGCCCTGTTAACCGACTGATGCTCTCCTCCAGCTGGCTATGCTCGGTGAATCGCTGCTCTGCTAGGTTCTCCACTGCCTCCCTGGCCTGGGCTACTACCTGGCGCCCAGTATCTACCGATAGAGTACCCAGACTGGGTACTGAAACATGGAGACGGGTCGCTAGGTCCATTAGCTGGCTGGAGATGACTTCTAGATCTGAGACTGCCCCTGCCTTACTGATATGGCCGCGTGTTACGCCCTCTTTTTCCAACGCCTCTTCCTGATCCTTGACCGCTGCCCGACCCAGGATGGTGGCCTGGATCATGGTTTGATCGATACCTGTCATCCTCTTTTCAAGCTCAGCAATCTCCTTGTCGATGGTCTTAGGGTCCAAGCCGGTGATCAGCTCTCGGAGATGGAAGAGACCAATCATCTTGTCAATCGTTACACTTCGCTGGGCAGGAGTCCCTTGGATGAAGTCGCGAATGGTTTCCTGTCGCAAGTGCACGACGGCTCCGAACTCATCGGCGCCCAGAGCCATCAATTTGGCGATCGCCTCTTGGGCCTCTTCATCCTCGAGCTGTTTTCTATCTCGTGCTACGGTCAACTTAGAGTCGTGCTTAGCCCCGAAGCTGGTTCTCGCTTTCTTGTTGCGGGTACGCGTGACCACTGTGCCGTCATCGAGGGTAAGGATGACCCGCGCTTCCTCACCAGGGTGAAAATCATTGACGATGGCATCTTCACGTTGGAATTCGATGCCGCTGAGGTCTAGCTTCCCAAATAGGCACCACTCCACTGCCTGGAAGACTGACGTTTTACCCGCGCCGTTAGGTCCCGAAATTACGACCATCCCTCTATCAAGGGAGAGCGTAATAGGCCGGTTGATGCCACGGAATCCTTCGATCTGAATTTCTGTGATTCGCATCACACTCCCTCCTTCGCCTTAATGTCCCCAATCCACTGCTGGACCTGTTTCTTAAGGCCTTCGCTTCCGCTTTCACTGACGATCTCTAAGACCGCCTTAAGGACCGGCCCATGTCTATCCGGGTCGGTGAGCTTTGTGCTGAGTTGCTCTCTCAAAGTCTCGAGTGCGTTCGTCATCTCGGCCTCCTTGGTTTATCGTAGGCTGATGCGTTCAGGGCTGATCTTCCCGGTGATCTCCTCATGCTTCTCATGCAGGAACTCCAGGGTGATAAGTGGATAGTCCGCATAAATGCCTTCTTCAATGCATAAACTAAACCCTGTAAGGATCCCTCGAATGTTGCCCTCAGCTACGTCATGGATATGGCTAACCGCCTCTGCTGTCAAAGGGTAAAGTGGATCAGGTGGAGTCCCTGATCGAAACTCTTGCAAGTAGGTAATGCCCAGGGTCTCGGCACCAGCTGGTTCCAGCGGCTTGACATCAACGATGTGCCGCCTGTCAATAGGGGCTAGGACAATAAACTCCTGTGCTTCTGGCGCTGTGAGCGTGATCGCAGCGCCAGGATGAAGGGTAACAGCAGTGCTCACCCGACTGCTCCCCGCCTCTAATAGGCGGCGCATCTCACTGGAAAACAGGATGAGGTCCTTTCCGCTGAGGCCATAGATTGGATCCTCAAACTGGTCGAAGAAAAGATAATGATACTCGAAGCCGCCAAGCTCCATCAAATCGAGTGCATTGCGAAACATCTCGATCTCGTCCCCCTTGAGCTTACGCAGTACACTAGGATAGGCGGATAAAAAGTCAGGGGGTCTGCTTAGGTAACTTCTGAAGAAAGCAGCAGCAATGTCAGCGGAGAGAGCCTTTCGCTTGTCGCAAGCCCAATTGGTGAGAGAGTTAACGAGGCGGGATGGGTTATAGCATAGGAAAGCGCGGAGGTCGACATGGTCAACTGGCCACTGGTGCTCGGCGAATAGCTTAGCCCCTTCTGGCCTGATCTCAGATGAAGGTGCCTCTTCAACATACTGATTCACGCAGTGAGTAAGGACCTTCCAAAAGGATCCCTCATCATGCCATTTTCTGATTACTTGGGCGGCAAAGAAGGTCGGCACGTGTTTCTTCTGGCATCTGACGTAGGCACTGGTGATATTCCCTCCCTGCTCTTGGTATTTACGCCAGGTGTGGGCAATAATGGCTGATTTACCGACACCGCGAATAAACTCTGCCATGTTCTGACAGTAAATCAAGTTGGTGCGGCGTCTTAATCGTTTATCGAGTTCTTCGAGTTCGTTTTTGAAAATTTCCACATTGAAGATCTCCCCATTTACCCGCCTGTCGGGGTGGGTTAGGTTTAACGAGGAGTCAGCTGGGAAGGGGTTATCAGTGAGATAGTAAGGACGGTATAAATCATTCATTGGCTTACCTCCTTGATTACTTCACCCTGTCAATTTTCAAGTACATCATGAAGTGCCCACGCCGTGTCTTGGGGGGTAAATATTTATGCATATGAGCCAGGTTTCGAGCATAATCGAGAGTGCCACCCGAGGGATAGATCAGAAGACGTTGAGGGGTTTCTATCAATTCTTGGATGATGTCATCGAACATGCTATCAGGGAGCCGTAAGCGGCGGCAGAGGTCATTACGCAACTCAGGATATAAGATAGGGAAGCGGGGCCGATAGTTGACCTTTTCCAAGTAGGTATCCCATAGCACTCGCTCAAACTCTTGTGTGCTTATCTTGTGGTATCTCTTAATGAATGCACAATCGACCTGAGTCTCGATAACAAGGTAGCCCTTGGCCTGGGCGACTGGGAGTAACGATGATTTGAACAAGCTGTGTGCGACGTAGGTTTCTCCACTACAAGTAAGCGCGCCGATGTCAAGACCAATCTCGTTCAAGCAGATATCAAGGCGAGTCTCAGATCGCCGCGGGTGTCCATCCACTTCCTCAAAGCATCTGAGCATTGCGACACAGGCAATAGAGTACACGCGCTGCAGTTGCTTCCCCCTTTCCTTAACAATGTACCAGTTCAACAAGCCTAACTGCGTGCCCAACTCTCGGATCATTTTGAAGGTCAGGATATCACACTCGAGCCCGTATTTCTCGTAAATAGCTGCACCAAAAGACCCGTCCGCGCTGCGTGCAGGCAGGATCATCTCTCCTTCAGGTTGACCAAGGATAGCCAATATCATTTGCCCAAACCTGGGATAGACCTGCCACAGGCGAGTGATGAGCGTCGCTTTGGCCTTCTCACCAGGGAAGTCCTTGGCTTTCCTATCAGGAAGATCGTTAATGAGTTGGCGTCCATCCGGGGTCAACGCCCAGTGACCATCAGTTCGCGCAGCAAACCGTAGCTGAATGGCCATCTTTTCGCACTCTGGAAGGAGAGAAGCGCCGCTTACTGGACGTGCCTTCTTTTTGCCCAGGGCCTCTGCCTTCTCTATCTCACCCCCTTCTAGGATTTTCTGGATGCGACGTCTAGCATCCTCACGATCATATCCGTCGCGGACGCTCCCCAAGAAGGCAATCAGATATTCTAGGCGAGAGACCCTGCGGATGCCTAAATAGGTCTTATGTGCCATATCCATCTTGCTTCCAACGTTGGTAACAAGCGCGCCACTCAACGAGTAGTTTTTCAATCTCGCATGCCCTTGCGACGGATTGAAGGGGCTGGGCACCCGATGTTTTCCCTACCAGTCTTGTGAGTTGGCTGTGCAGTGGGGTATCAGGCTTCACTTTAGAGAGCATATGCTCCGCAGGGGGGATGCAACCGGAGGCGATGAGAGTGATCCCCCAGGCGAGAGCGTACTGGTGGAAGTTGTCGCTAACCTCTGAGGTCGTGAGGAAGTAGCCCCGAAGTCGCGTTTTATGGCCTCGGCTTTGTGCCCCCAAAGCATAGTCCAAGAGTTTGGCATTGAAGGCATAGAGTTCTTCGACACTGGCTGCTTGCTTAAACTTGCACTCGATAAGGTGATAGTTGGAGGAGCCCTCGCGCACAACAACGTCTATTTGATAAGATAGCCCGCTCACAGTAGGGAGTTTCAGCGTGTAGCGAGGGGGAAAAGTCTTCAAAGTGCCAAACCGATGACAAGCGGTGTAAACCGTCTGTACTGTGAAGTCTTCGAATAGATGCCCGGACGACTTGCCAGCTCTAAGTTGCTGAACCTGTTTTTCGGCTAGTAATTCCCAAAGGACGGATATTAGCATAAAACGTATCACCTCTTGTTAGCGAATCTGGCATCTCAGGTTAATCACAATGCTCATCTCCTCCACCTACATGCTTTGTCTTCTTACCACGTCTCGGGTCATTGTAGGTTACGGCGAACTGCTGTAGGTTCTCTCTGTGTATAAGCCAGGTATTGTGAATCTTCTCAGCAGGCAGTCGTCCTCGCTGACACAAACGCTTAACTGTCTCTGGGTGTACCCCAAGAAAGGTTGCAGCCTCTAAAACATTGAAGTAACTATCCAAAAGTGGCATGCTTCGTGCACCTCGCTGTTGTCTGTTTCGCTAGCAAAGTATTGCTGGTGAAATATTAGCACTGCCCATTCCAGAAATCAACTATTTATTGTCACAGTGCAGCTTGACTTCCTATGATGAATGAGGCAGGAACTGGCCAAGGGGGATACATTATGACAATAGGTGACCTCGGCTTGCTCTTACTGCGCTGAATTGCTATGCTACTCCAAAGGAACAGAGCGGAAATTGATATGCAATTCAGAAACACCGTGCTTTACAACAAACTGAGGACATACATAGAGGGGGCGTGCAAGGATTCATTAGCTTGGAGGCCTCATACCACCAATTACCAGAACTTGGTCAAGTCTTTGCTTGATGAGGACACAGTACTGAGGAATCTAAAATGGTGGGCACCCGACAAAGCAGCAGCTGATGAAGCAGCATCATGGGTGACACGTTTCTGTGAGCGATACCAAGAGGAGGCTGGTAATGGCTTGACCTAGCATGCTGAAGCGTTTGATCATGCCTACTGGCAGTTCGAGGAATTCCTATACCAAGACTCTTACGTAAGCCACTTTGCTAGCCCGCTGGAATCGTTCTCCTGCGACTTAACCACGTTGGTCGAACTTGAAAGAGGTGTCTATATCCGAAAGCCAGACAACTTGCTTTCGAACATTTTGAGAAACCAAGAACTGGCCATTGAATACCGCCCAAGTGCGGATAGTTGGATAGTAGACGTTGTCGTTGAACAACCGAAGTCAGTGCAAAGGAAGTCCGGGGATAACTACACGGCCCAAGCAAACAGGAAATTACGCACAGCGCTTCAATCACTGCGCCTTTTACATAAGGGGAAGGTGTTTGTTGGCCCTCTATATTACCTCCTTTACCCGGAGTTCGCAGGCTTCAAGCGCAATATTGGTGCCGTATTCGATACCGGCTTGACTCTATTTCCGCTTGTACGTTCGAGCTACTTTGCATACGCAGACTACGTACTTCAGGAAGAGGAATTAGAGGAATTAGTGCATATCTACGGGTTGCTAGCAAAGGCAGCAAGCCACCATCCCGACTTTCTGTCATTACCTTTGGGTAGATTTCATGACTATTACGGCCGGACAAGCGAAGTTGACGGACTTTTGGATCTCGTGATTGCGCTCGAGGCTCTGTTTGGAGGAGGGGGGCAAGAAGTGGGATATAGCTTGGCTGTCCGATGTTCGTGCTTCTTGGAAACAGAGGTTGAGAGACGCAAGACCATCTTCAATCGGCTAAAAGATATCTATGATGTTAGAAGCTCTGTTGTCCATGGACGATCCACCCTGCCTAAGAAATGGCGAAAATTGCGAGGGGGAGATTATGATGTCGCTCTCGCTTTGATTGTTGATGATGCAGAAGAGTATGTTCGGCAAGCAATTCGCAAGGTCCTAATTGATAAGCAACTGAACAAATTCGAGAAGTCGGAACGTAGACAGAAATTCTTAAACGAGCTAGTATTGGGAGGAAGTGTTTAAATCTGTATTGTTGCTGGGGCCAAGTCCGCACAAGAAGCTTCAGAGAACTGCCTGAACTGTTAACTTTTATATATCCTTGCGTTATACATTATGACGATTTGTGCAACCGGCGGAGGATTTCTGTGAAAATATTGACCCCTGTTTCTCTCCTGATTATTGTAGCCCAATTGTGCATTTTGCTTAGAGCGGAATGCATTTTATTTGACTTTACTTTTAGATGCCTGGAGTTCCTTAATTCTTCGGCTTAACTGAACAATTGATAGTTTTCTGGACTCACACTCGCTCAGAATTTGCTCCAGCAGCTTATCATCTTTCCCCTTGTATATTCGTTTGAATTTTAGTATCTCATACCACTGACGAAAGCTGGCCCTTTTTATATTTTCCGCCATTTGCTTCCCCAGGTAATACATTATTTGGGGATATCTTCTTGCCTCTTCCCAGTCTTTTGTTTTCCCACCAAACAAGTCTGGGCGAAGATCATAAGCCATTCTGCGCCAAATAAGTCCCTTCCTATCAGTGAATCCTTCGGCATCCACAAATTGAAGCACTTTTCCGACTTCATAACAATACCATATGTTTTTAACTTTGTCAGGATATTTTTGGGCGATAGCTTCTATCTCCTTTAACGCCTCTTGGATTGCCTTTTCTACTTCTTCTTGTGTCAAAAGCTCATCTATGCTTTCAAGTTCTTTCCCACTGCCTAAGATAATCGTTGCATCAAATGTGTCAACTTCTATTTCCTTTCCGCCTACCAGTATTTTCTCTTTTCTAACTATCCCTCTTTTCATCTTAGCCATAGTCCTAACTTTCTTTGTCAATTTTTCTTGGGTTATGCCATGGGACTCGATACTGCGTCATAATACATTGCATCGCACTTATCTTTAATTACTCTTATCTCATCTGTATCTAACTGACCTTCATTATACCTGAATTCAAGCAATTTTTGTACGGCTTCATCTATACCACATTTAATCGAGTAAAGAAATACCTCTTGCTTCCGGGCTTTCTTGGAGCCTGCTACCTCCCTCACATGTACAAAATCAGGGTGGTCAAAAATAATGTAGAGAACCGCTTTATCTGTTAATGGTAACTGCTTGCTTCTCTCAAAAGGTTTACCTTTGCCATACAAAAACCTCATTGTGCTTAAGAACACCTTTCCTCTTGGAGGTGGAGGCTCTGCATGCAAATAAAAGGTAAATGAACGTCTGCGAGGCTCCATGCCCGTTCCGTTTGTCAAAATGGCAGTCGCCTTATACTCACCGGGTTTATCAATACCTTCCTGGAAGTCAACAAGCGGGATATCAATTCTCCTTCTCGCATTATCATCAAGCTTAATCGTGTATTTTGAATTAAACTTCAAGTCCCCTTCCTCATGTGTAATCTGTATCTGTAGCGTTATTTGTACTTCATCCGCGGTGTCATTAATAAGTTCGCATTCTGTTATAAGAGATTCGTCATATTCCAATTTCCTAGCATTGCCCCTAAAGATATCGATTCGTATGGGAGGAAGTTGTTTTGGCTCGGGAGGATGTGGCTTTGGTTTTTCACCTTCTGGTCCAGTTACATCCCCGGCTAACTCTGGCGCATATTCTCTGACTAGGTCATTCACGATGCGGACTGCTCTCGCTATCAAGTCTTGTGGCAGTGTTATCTCTTTTTTCTTTACCGGGCTAATCTCTTGAACAAACTCGTCTGATTTCTTTCTTATGTACTCTCGGGTGTGATTCCAAGCTCTTTTGGGGTTAAAACCAAAGTGATTTGGAGATTCCACCTTCTTTAGTTCCAATTCCAAATCTTCGTCGAAAGTGCAATATCCGTAAATCTTATTTTTAATCGTTTCCTCAGCGGAAACAGAGAGCCTGACTATTGTCATTCCCCCTCTTTGCACCGCTATACCTCTATAAAGTTCAGGTACTTCGTTTTTGCAATATCGCAACACGAGCTTCTTTACTTTGCCCAAGTCAATAATCTTTTCATTAGGGAATACCTTATCTTTTTCAGCAACCGGTAATTCAGGAAGCACTACTTTGTGGTCAGTACCGTTAAAATTCACAATAAACGTAGCATTCCAATTCCTAATAATTTCCCACCAAGTTGCTGCGATATAATTCATAAATGCTTTATAGTCAAGTAGTTCATCCCTGAGTTCTTGTTTTAAATCCATAATCCAGATACGTGTTCCTTGGTGGTCTAGCGGTTTTGCATTGGGAATAAAATCCTCTAGTTTTTTGTTTTCATCGTCATATTCTTCACTAGTGCCAAACGAGAAACGATAATTTTCCTCCTCGTCAATGCTTTCAGTCAGAACAAGCTTGTTTTTAGCAAAGTAATGAAATAAGAACTTTCCTTGCCCGCGAGCTCCTAATGTTGGCTCTTCAGCTTTGGTTGTGTCCCACAAGCTCTGGTACTCTTTCCATCTTTTTGCATTCATTCCGAGGGTCCCAAAGTCTTCTATGGTTAGGCTATTTAATTCAGGAATATACCTAAACACCAATTTCCAGGTTTTTCCCTTTCTAGTCGCTTTCGCATCCCAAGAGTTCTGTCCCGCATCTTTTTGGAGACCCTCACAAAGATGAAGAATAGGATATAAGTCAGCAATATTTTCATCGGTGCGTTCTAAATTTACCTCTCTCTTCTTCATTTTTTACCCCCGTTTTACAGTTTGAACTTTTCTTGTTTCTGAGAGTTGAATTTTGACCTGACCTCTTTAATCTGTTTGTTTATAGCTAAGAAGATTTTGTTTATGTCTTCATCGGAGTAGCTATACATTTGTCTATTCGACAGGTTACCAAGAATCCTCAGTTTATCTAGGACAGCGTTCGTTCTTAATGCGGCAATTCTTTTGAATCGTTGTTCCGGGGTCTCATTACTACTTAATCCTCTCATCGAAGCTCCTTCTAGTGATTATTTACTCTTTTAATAAAATAACACAAATAATATAAAATGTCAAGTAAAAATCATCGTTATTTTACATATAAATTCCTTTTTTACAACATATTTTCAAAATAATACAATAATATATGTGCCAGGTTCCTTTTCTACCTTATACTACGTTGTTAGAGACCCACGCTCCATTGCACTTTATAGCGTAAAGTTCAATGCCTCCCAGATGGGACAACTCTGCGTATAACATTAATTATACGCAATAGAGGCAATCACCCTTAGGTCAAACGGACTAAGCGTCCAATCCCCTACGACTATTTCAATCGATATCAATTTGTAGGT
>JAUVXS010000111.1 GCA_030603485.1 Dehalococcoidia bacterium | reverse complement strand
TTACTTTCGACGTATCTATGTCAATCTTAGTGGGTATGACTTCTCCCTTCCTTGAGTCATCACGTCCCAACGGTGACATTGCCTTGGTTCTAATGGTAACCACTTGAGGCATAGACTCGCTGGTGAATACAGCTTGAGCGTTGCCGCCGTAGACGGGACGCGTTTGAGTCAGCAGCTTTGTCTCCGCGTCTATACTTAAGCTGAGACAATCTGTTGTCAGACTGGTACCTAGTCTGAAGGCAAGGCGAGGAGCCAAGTCTCTACCCATAGATGTTTGTCCTATAATTACTGTCCGAGGCGAAATATCTGTGACTAATTTTTCCGCGACTTGCATATAAGAATCAGCCTGGTATTCTTTAAGGGCAGGGTATTCTACAGCATAAACCTTGTCTGCTCCGAAGGCAATTGCTTCTTTAGAAGCTCCGTCAACTGCATCGCTGGCCAGCAGGCAAGATAAGTCTTCCTTCAGGTCATCAGCAAGCTTCCTACCACATCCTAGCAACTCAGTGGTAATGGATGCTAACTTCCCGTCTACTAGCTCACCACAAACTAATATACCTTTGTATTCAGCCATTATTTCCTCCTTAACTTTAAGATTTAAAGCAATTTGGCTTCTCTGAGTCTTACGGCTAGATTAGCGCCAGCCTCCGCGGGCGTTTCTCCTTCGATTATTTCACATTTGGCTTCCTTAACTGGCTGGAAGAGTTTATCTAACTTGCTACGCCTTCCAGCAGCGCCAATTTGTGAAGACTCAAGCCCGATGTCGGCTGGTTTCCAAATGACAGGCTGTTTTTTAGCTGCCGCCATGATTCCCTTCAAGGTGGCATAACGAAGTGCTCCTAACCCACTGGTTACCACAATTAGAGCGGGAAGCGTCACTTCAACAACCTGGTAGCCATCGGGAATAACTTTCTCGACCTTCGCCTTTCCATCGGTGATCTCTACCTTACGAGCTAAAGTTACAGCCGGGATTCCTAAAATCTCAGCAATGCCCAGACCCACTTGCCCGGCATCCCAATCCGAGGATTGTCTACCACAGAAAATAAGGTCGTATTCCCCGATTTTCTTTATTGCCATAGCCAGGGCGTTGGCAGTGGACCAGCTATCGCCCCCATCAAAAGCTTCGTCTTCCAGAAGAACTAGTTCATCACCCCCCACAGCTAACGCTTTCTTAATCACATCTCGAACGAAGTTATTACCTAAGCTGAGCGCAGTAATTTTGCCCCCCATGGTATCCTTGATTTTGAGGGCAGCCTCCAGAGCGAATTCCTCGTATTGACCGATTACAGGTTTTACGTCTGGTGGCAAGGTCATCTTATTGTTTGCCACCTTAAACACCGCCGGTGGCGCTTCAGGGTCAGGCACTTGCTTGCAGCAAACGATCATATTGACTGGCATTCTTTAACCTCCTTAAAGATTTTTCCAACCAAAGAATATATATCAAAAACCATCTTCTGTCAATAATCTAAATCACGCAAATTCGATATGACCGGGCTAAAGGGTAGAGTGGCAAGGCTACTTTAGCCACTGAATTAATGTTAAAATAGATAAAAATTGTTATTCTTGGGCACGTTTTTTTACATCCGCCATCGGCCAGGTCTCTAAACCGTCAAGCCGAATCAGGTACCTTTGTTCTGGACAAGCTATGGAAGTTAAATTCGTTGCAGAGAACAACGTTGGCAAACTGGCTAGATGGCTAAGGTCGATTGGCTATGATACTCTGTTATTTAGGCAAAAAGATGATGGTCAAATGATTAAAACAGCTCTTAGTGAGGGTAGGGTGATTTTGACTAAAGATGCTCAATTTATGAAAAGACGCTTGGTCACAAATGGCAAACTTAAGACCATACTCGTTGAACAGGATGACCCTAAACTCCAGATGCAGGAAATAGTGAGAACCTTGAATTTAAATTATCATTTCAAACCTTTCTCTCTTTGCCTGGAATGTAATCAGGTATTAATAGCCAGGGATAAAAAAGAGGTGAAAAATCTTGTCCCCGCTCACGTTTTTGAAACTCAAACTCAATATACGGAATGTCCCGCCTGCCATCGCATCTACTGGCAGGGCACACACTGGCAGGCGATGCTCAAGAGGTTGGAGGACTTGCAAGGAGGGAGTGGCGAAAATCATGCTTCTGCCTGATGCTCGTTTTCCCAGGGCTTCCCCAGTGGCACAGATTAGATAGTAGTGCTATACTCAATTCATACTGCCAGGAGAATAAAGATAAAGCTAGGTACCTATGTTATTGGCAATTGATATTGGGAACACCAACATTAAGCTGGGTATATTTAATGGCGATAGACTGAAAGCTACCTGGAACTTAGCTACCGATATTCATCGCACTGCAGACGAGTACGGTGGGGTGGTGCTCAACCTCATGGAGCGGAAAAAGGTCTTGCCTTCAAAGGTTACCGGAGTAGCATTATGCAGTGTCGTGCCACCGCTGCTGTATACATTCGAGGAACTGTGTAGGAAATATTTAGATACTAAACCCTTAGTGGTCGAAACTGGCGTCAAGACAGGCATGCGCATCCTCTTTTATAATCCTCATGAGGTTGGCCCTGACCGCGTGGTCAATGCCGTGGCTGCCCAGAACCTCTACGGAAAACCTCTAATAATTATTGACCTTGGCACTGCTACCACTTTCGACATTGTTTCCAAGGAGGGTGATTATCTTGGCGGGGCTATTGCCCCGGGCATTATCATAGCTACTGAAGCTTTGTTCACTCGCACTGCTGCGCTCCCTCGAATAGAACTAGTCCGCCCCAAGCAAGTCATCGGCAGAAATACCATCTCGGCTATGCAATCAGGTATAATATTTGGTTACATTGAGCTTATTGAAGGCATGATTCGGCGAATACAACAGGAATTGGGAAGCAAAGCAAAGGTGGTAGCTACCGGCGGCCAGGCTTACCCTTTTGCCGAAGAGATAGCAGCCATAGACGTGGTAAATCCCGATTTGACGTTAATTGGATTGCGTCTCATCTATGAAATGAACAAGGAGCAGTAATGCTAAGCAACAAAACCATAATTTTAGGGATTACAGGGAGTATTGCTGCCTACAAAGCGGCAGAGATTGCCAGCCAGCTAACTCAGGCAGGTGCAAAGGTGAACGTAATTATGACCAAAGAAGCCATTGAGTTCATATCACCTGTAACCTTCCGAGCTCTGACGGGTAATCCCGTGGTTACTGAAATGTTCGATTTGGCTTCGGAATTCAGCATTGAACATGTCTCCTTAGCGAAATCTGCTGATATCGTAGTTATTGCTCCTGCTACAGCCAATATCATTGCCAAGCTGGCTGCTGGCTTTGCTGACGACATGCTGTGCTGCACGGTGCTGGCTACCAGGGCACCGGTGGTCATAGCCCCAGCTATGGAAACCAACATGTATGATAATCCAATCACCCAGGATAATTTGTCCAAACTTGAAGCTCGCAACTTTGTGATTGTTGGTCCAGCCACGGGCTGGTTAGCTTCTGGTAAAGAAGGTCTGGGGCGACTCGCCGATATCAATGATATTTTGGGAAGCATTCGCCACATACTGGACAGAGATGGGGACCTGGCTGGCAAGCACATCGTAATTACCGCCGGCGGTACTCAAGAGCCTATTGACCCGGTTCGCTACATCAGCAACCGCTCATCGGGGAAGATGGGTTATGCTCTAGCTGAGGCAGCCCGTGACCGGGGAGCCAGGGTATCATTGATTACAGCACCTACCTCGATACCCAAGCCTGCAGGCGTTGATGTCATCAAAGTCAACACGGCTCAGGAAATGCGTCAAGCAGTAGAGAATGTGACTTCCCAGGCTGACGCTCTAATTATGGCTGCTGCCGTAGCTGATTATCGCCCGAAAAGCACAGCCAATGAGAAGATTAAGAGGAGAGACGCTGGGTTAACCATAGAGATGGAATGCACTCCGGACATTCTGGGCATTGTTAAGGGAAATTTCATTAAGGTAGGCTTCGCTGCTGAGAGCAGTAAGCTGGTAGAAAACGCCAAGGAGAAGCTAAAACAAAAAGGACTTGACTTTATCGTGGCTAACGATATTACGGCCAGCGACAGTGGTTTTGGCGTTGACACCAATCGGGTAACCATAATTGACCGAGAAGGTAGGATTGATAGTTTGCCTCTTATGCCGAAACGAGATGTGGCTGAAAGGGTCTTTGATAGGGTGGCGGAGCTCCTTCCAAAGCCAAAATCCCGATGACCAAACAAGCTTTGAATTTGGAATTTTGAATTTGTTCAGATATCAAGATTTCTTTCAACTGACAGCCGATAGCTAAGATAGGTTTAGAGTTAATGTCCGAAATACCCAAAGCCTATGAGCCAGGAAAGATAGAAAAGAAGTGGTACGATTTCTGGCTCAAGCAGGGCTACTTTTCTCCTGAGATAGACCCCAATAAGAAGCCTTTTGTCATCGTTATGCCGCTTCCTAATGTCACCGGTGAGCTCCATCTGGGACATGCACTGTTTGTGACACTGCAGGATACTATGACTAGGTGGCACAGGATGATGGGGGAGCCCACCTTATGGTTACCCGGGACAGACCACGCCGGCATCGCCACGCAAGTGGTTGTGGAGCGGCAACTGGCTAAGCAAGGCAAAACCAAGGAAGGGATTGGTCGAGAAGAATTCACGAAGTTGACCTTGAAATGGGCTGACAAGAACAGAGTTGATATCAGGCGCCAACACCAGTTGCTGGGGGCTTCCTGTGATTGGGCTAGGGAGAAATTCACGCTGGATGAAGGACCGAGCAGAGCAGTGCGGACTGCTTTTGTGCGTTTGTACAATAAGGGCCTAATCTATCGCGGTGAGCGCATGCTAAACTGGTGTCCCCGCTGCCGAACTGCCCTCTCCGACCTCGAAGTGGAACATAAGGATATTGTCGGACACCTTTATTATATCCGCTATCCGCTTACTGAAAGCGAGGGCTTCGTTACCGTAGCTACTACCCGCCCGGAGACTTTCCTCGGCGACACCGCTGTGGCTGTCAATCCTGAAGATGAGCGCTATAAGGATCTCATAGGCAAAAGCGTCACCCTCCCTATTATAGATAAGGAAATCCCCATAATCGCTGATGAGGCTGTTGATACTGCCTTCGGCACCGGAGCATTGAAGATAACTCCAGCCCATGACCCCACGGACTTCGAAGTAGCCCAGAGACATAATCTACCCCTGGTAAGTATTATGAACACTGATGCCACTATGAACGAAAGTGCCGGTCCATACCACGGATTGGAAAGGTTTGCCTGCCGAGATAAGGTGTTAGCTGACCTAAAAGATAAAAAACTTTTAGAGAAAATCGAGCCCTACTCCCATTCAGTAGGACATTGTGGTCGCTGCCAGACGATGATTGAACCCAATGTCAGCCTGCAATGGTTTGTCCAGACACAGCCCTTAGCTAAATCTGCTATGGAGGTTGTTAAAAGGGGCAGAATAAAGATAATTCCAGAACGCTTCACCAAGACATATTTCGACTGGATGGAGAATATCAGAGATTGGTGTATTAGCCGGCAGCTATGGTGGGGACATCG
>JAUVXS010000088.1 GCA_030603485.1 Dehalococcoidia bacterium | reverse complement strand
CAGAAACGTTCCACCGTGCTTGGCATCTATTATATGGTCAGCCGCGGTGGGGCGGCGATAGCGTTCCTGCTCGGCTACCTTATTGATAAGTATCAGTTCTTTATTACGCTATCGGGCGTGTCGATTGCCATGTTGGCTGTTGCCATTGTCGGCATGGCTTTGCTCTGGGGGAAGCGGGGGTAACTGCCGAATCCAGGACATTGAGATGGGTGTTACTTTGGAGGCTGGCAAGGACACTGCCTTGTTTGAGAGATTAAAGTAT
Source organism: Dehalococcoidia bacterium (assembly GCA_030603485.1). GTDB lineage: Bacteria > Chloroflexota > Dehalococcoidia > GIF9 > AB-539-J10 > RBG-13-51-36. Next base: position 7,156 of record JAUVXS010000088.1, on the reverse strand, counting down.
GGTAAGATTTTGCTATCCTTGATTCAAAAGAAAGGAAATTGATGACATGAAGTCCTATGAAGAACTCGCTAAAGAGCAAGCGAACAGAGAAGGCACCCTCTTATCCAGGTTAATGGGAGAGGCTGGGATAGAGGAATTGACTGATTTTGAGGCCGGGCTGAGCGAGCGGCAAAGCGAAATCTTGTTCAAGATAACCACTGAGATGGAAGATACTAAAAATGCCTTGAATCAGGTTGAACAGCTTGCTCAGCGGCTAAGAAGACATCTGGAGCGGTTAAAGAATCTACATCAGACTCTCTCTAAGTAACACCCCGTGAGAAATTTACTTCGTTCTTTTTCAGGGGTAAATAAGTAGGGTTAAGTAACGCAAAGTGTAGCGCAATGCAGTCTGAGTCGGAAACATCGGTTAGACTTCGTTTTGCGCCCAGTCCTACAGGGTATCCACATTTAGGCAACATCAGGACTGCTTTATTTAACTGGCTTTTTGCTCGCCATCATGGCGGCAAGTTTATCTTACGAATTGAAGATACTGACGTTGCCCGTAAGGTGGAGGGCGCAGTGGAGGTGATACTGGATAGCTTGCGGTGGCTGGGATTAAAATGGGATGAAGGGCCTTACTTCCAATCACAACGATTGCCCATTTACCGTGAAATTGCCCAAAGATTGATTGAGGAGGATCATGCATATTTATGCTACTGTTCTCCAGAGCGATTAGAGACGATGCGCCGAGAACAGGCAAAACGTAAACAACCACCGAAATACGACCGCCATTGCCGAGATTTAACACAACATGAAAAGACACAGCTGGAGGCAACAGGTATCGCTCCCGTGATTCGCTTTAAAACGCCTCTCGAAGGCAAAACCACTTTCTACGACTTGATACATGGCCCGGTAACTTTCAAGCACGATGTCTTAGACGACTTCATCTTGCTCAAATCCGATGGTTACCCTACATATCACCTGGCTAATATAGTAGATGACCACTTAATGTTTATTTCACATGTCCTCAGGGGTGATGAATGGCTTTCCAGCACTCCTCGCCATGTTTTGCTTTACCAGGCTCTAAACTGGCAAGCTCCTCAATTCGCTCACTTGCCTATGATTCTGGGACCTGACCGTGCCAAATTGTCCAAAAGGCACGGTGCTATCACTATCACCGAATATCAGCGGCAAGGATACCTCCCAGATGCAATGATTAATTTCCTTACGCTTTTGGGCTGGTCGCTTGACGATCGAACTGAGCTATTATCCCAGGAAGAGTTGATAAAGCACTTCTCCCTGGAAAGGGTAGGCAAAACGGCCGCTATCTTCAATAGAGATAAGCTGGAATGGATGAACGGGGTTTATTTGCGTAAACTCAGCCCGGGAGAATTTGTCCGGCAAGCCATGCCATTTTTGGATAGAGATTTGCCAGAGTCGGTAGAACGCCCATTGAACAGCACTTACGTTAATCAGGTTCTGTCTCTCATTCAAGAACGAGCCAAAACACTGGCGGAGGTCTCTCAACTAGCTAGCTTTTTCTTCCTCGAGGAGCTGAAATATGATACAGGCCTGCTTTCAAGCGGGAAACTGGCTGCCGAACCGGCTGCTAGGACTATTACGATTGCTTCGCAAAAGCTAGAAGAGGTAACGACCTGGGATGCCACTACGCTTGAAGATATCCTGCGCCCTTTGGCCACAGAGCTAAACTTAAGCGCAGGGGCATTGTTCGGCTTGTTAAGGGTAGCTGTCACAGGGCGCACTGCGGCACCACCATTATTTCAGACCATGGCAGTATTGGGAAAAAAGAAATGCCTGAAACGATTCGATGCGGCATTGCAGCTGCTATCTACTTATCTTAGTTAGAATGCCCCCTGTAGCTTCGGGGCAGGACTCTAAATAGTTCTTGGCTCTTGCCTGGCCTGCTAAAATGGTCAATAATTTACAATCTTTGCTTTAAAAACCCCAAAGGTATTGACAAAGCTTTGCTCTTATAGTAACAATATATAGCGTAATAAAATCAAAAGGAGGGCATGATGGCAACAGCTTATTGCATGAAGTGTCGGAAGAAAGTGGAGATAAGAAACCCAGGCCGGGTTATGCTCAAGAATCGCAGACCGGCAACAAAGGGTGTCTGTCCTAACTGCGGCACAAAAGTATTCAGAATAGAGAAAGCCTAAATATCTAAGGCGGTCACCGGGTGTTGATAGGGGTCACGCATTAGCGTTGATGCCATTTATGTTTGCGTGAACCCTGGAAGCGAGTGGGCTTAGATCCTTACGGGATATTTATTTCCCGGCGTATACTGGTATCTTTTTGGGAATAGTCCAAAAAGTAAAAACCAGAGAGTTTGTTATCTTTACTAAGACTGTGGTTCAAGGTTTCCTTGTCTGCATATCTTAGGTTCAAAACTCTCTGAGAAATTTTCTGGGCTTCCCGCTGAAGATATGTGCATTCCCTTAATAAGGGTGTGCGGATTAGTCTATTGCCTCTAAAAATATGTAATCCAGCGTGTAATTCTCGAATTCCTCCTCGATTCTATTGCTAACCTTTCTCAGAAAGTCTTTCTATGCTCTTCGATTCTGTGGGCAAATTTCTTTGCGATTCTTCCCCCTTTTCATGTTGATTTCCGGCAATGTACAGGGACTTTTAATTCAGCCTGAATTAGGTTAAACTTCAGCGAATATGGCTCAGAAATATAATCCTCGGGAAATCGAAAAGAGATGGCAACAGAAGTGGGCGGCTGACCATATTTATGAGGTAAAGGAAGATAGTAGACGCCCGAAATTTTATGCCCTGACCATGTTCCCATATACCTCAGGAGACCTTCACATTGGACATTGGTATACTATGGCGCCCTCAGATGTTTATGCCAGATTCAAAAGGATGCAGGGCTATAATGTGCTTCATCCTATGGGCTTTGACGCCTTTGGGTTGCCAGCGGAAAACGCTGCCATCAGCCATGGAATTCATCCTTACGATTGGACAATGAAAAATATAGAGAATATGCGTCGGCAATTCAGAAGCATGGGGGCAATATATGACTGGAACCGCGAAGTAATTACTTGCCTGCCGGACTACTATAGATGGACGCAGTGGTTTTTCCTTAGATTGTACCACGCTGGTCTGGCCTATCGGGCTGAGGCACCGGTTAACTGGTGTCCTAGATGTCAAACAGTGTTGGCTAATGAGCAAGTGGTAGGGGAAGGTTTTTGTGAGAGGTGCAACACGCCAGTGACTAAAAGAGAGCTGGAGCAATGGTTCTTCAGAATTACCAAATACGCCGAAGAACTTCTTGACCATAGTCGTCTGGACTGGCCAGAACGCACAAAGCTAATGCAGAAGAACTGGGTGGGCAAGAGCGAGGGCGCTGAAATTTGCCTCCGGCTAGGCCATGAAGGTGTAGAACAAAAAGAGATAAGAGTGTTTACCACTCGTCCTGATACTATTTTTGGAGTGACTTTCTTCCTTCTAGCTCCAGAACATCCTTTAGTGTGTCAATTGACTACCCCGGAGCACAAAGCTGAAGTAGACGAATATATTGCCTGGTGTCGGCGACAAAACGAGTATGAACGAGTAGCAATGGACAGGGAGAAAACAGGAGTCTTTCTGGGAAGCTATGTTGTCAATCCTTTGAACGGAGAGAGAGTGCCTATCTGGATTGCTGATTATGTATTACCAAGTTATGGCACTGGGGCGGTAATGGCTGTTCCTGCGCATGATGAACGAGACCTGGAATTTGCCAGGAAGTTTAAGCTACCCGTGCGAACAGTTATTGTCCCTCCGGACTCGACAGGTGAAGAATTCACAGAAGTATATACGGGGTCAGGTACAATGGTGAATTCCGGGGAGTTTAACGGTTTACCCAGTGAACAGGGATACGAGGCTATTTGTGCTTTGTTGGAGGAAAAAGGATGGGGTAAGCGGACGGTTATTTATCGCCTTCGCGATTGGCTTATCTCCAGACAGAGGTATTGGGGAGCGCCCATACCTATGATTTATTGTGATAAATGTGGCATAGTCCCTGTGCCTGAGGAGGATTTGCCTGTTCTGCTTCCTCCCGATGCGGAATTTAGACCTACCGGGGAATCTCCCCTGAAATATTGCCAGTCATTCGTCAATACCACTTGTCCCCAGTGTTCTGGGCCAGCACGAAGAGAAACTGATACTATGGATACTTTTATGTGTTCCTCCTGGTATTTCTTGAGGTATACCAGTCCGGAAACTGGGGATGCTCCTTTCGGTGCTACTAAAATGAAATACTGGTTGCCTGTGAATTTGTATACCGGGGGGGTTGAGCACGCAGTTATGCATCTCTTCTACGCTCGTTTTTTCATCAAAGCATTGAGAGATATGGGCCTGGTCAACTTTGATGAGCCCTTCACTCGTTTGTTCAATCAGGGGACCATAATCTACCGCGGTGCCAAGATGAGCAAATCCAGGGGCAATGTGATTGCCCCCGATGAATATGTGGCTGAGTTAGGAGCTGACGCCGTTCGTGGATATCTCATGTTTATTGGCCCCTGGGAGCTGGGGGGGGAATGGAATGATAGGGGCATTGTGGGCGTCAGCCGCTGGCTAAACCGGGTGTGGAGCTTAATAACAACAGACTATGTCCCGACTCATCGGGGTGTTGTTGACCCTGAGGCTGAGAAAGAATTCCTTCATTCAACGCATAAGACAATTAAAGAAGTGACTGCTGAGTTGGAAAAATTCCGCTTCAACACCATGCTGGCTAGCCTTATGGAATTCAGCAACTACCTGTCTAAAGTTAAAGAGAGCGGGGTGGTCTCAGATGCCTTATGGCGAGAAGCTATTAGCTATTTTCTGCTTCTCCTTGCCCCCACCGCTCCTCATCTTGCCGAGGAGTTATGGACCAGGACTGGGCATCCCTACAGTATTCATAATCAACCATGGTCTGAGTATGACGAAGAGCTGGCTCGGGAAGAAGAGATTACCTTGGTCATTCAGGTAAATGGCAAACTTCGCGATAAAGTAATTGTGCCCGCTTCCGTAAGTGAAGTTGAGGCTAAGGAGTTGGCACTGGGGCGAGAGCGCGTGAAGGCTTATACTGATGGTAAGAAACTTACCAGAGTCATTTATGTCCCCAAGCGAGTGGTGAATATTGTGGTAGCATCATGATAGAAGCAGGAAAAAGAAGAAATGACGGTATTATAGGAAGGGAAAAGATGAGGATAGCATTTATTGGTGGTGGGGCTATGGGGGACGCGATGGTTAAATGTCTTTTGACTAAAAAGGTGGTTGCGTCACAAGATATAGTGGTTAGCGATATCAGTCCGTTGCGGCGTGAATTATTGAGCAGGGAATATAGAGTTAGCACCTTTGCTGATAATAGCAAAGCGGTGGCAAATGCCGACTTGATTATTCTGGCAGTGAAGCCCCAGAACCTGGTTCAGATAATGGGAGAGATAAAAGGTTTAGCACTCGAACAGCTAGTGCTATCTATAGTAGCTGGCGCTACTCTGTCCAGCTTATGCCAGGGTTTAAACCATTCCTCTGTAATTAGAGCTATGCCTAATATGCCAGCGCAAATTGGCGAAGGAATGACTATCTGGACAGCAACTGCTGAGACTGAGCAGAGGCAAAAAGAGTTAGCTCAGACTGTACTGGGGGCTCTGGGTAAAGAAATTTATGTTACTGATGAGAAATATTTAGCTATGGCCACTGCTTTAAGCGGCAGCGGCCCGGCTTACGTTTTTCTTTTTATCGAGGCACTTGTCGACGCTGGTGTGCATATTGGCCTGCCTCGGGATATGGCCCAAGAATTGGTGATACAAACTATACTTGGCTCTATTTGCACTGTTGAGAAGACGGGCAAACATCCTGCTGATTTGAGGAACATGGTTACCTCGCCAGGGGGAACTACCACCGAAGCTCTTCATCAATTGGAAAAGGGGGGATTCCGTTCTCTCCTTCTTGAGGCTGTGGCTGCTGCTTATAAAAAAGCTGAACGCCTTTGAGAGTTATATAAGATGGATTCACTTTTTGAATACCGCAACTGTCCAAGTTGTGGGCAAAATGATTTTGAGGTGCTCTTTGAATCTAATATGAAGTCAGACGATTTTAATGTACTTTTTGACTATAATATGGAAGGACATGATTCTCAAGAAGGCATGGAGGGTTATCTGGTACCAGGAAAGGAATGGGGAAGGCATGTCAAATGCAAGCATTGTCATCTTATATATATGAATCCAATGGAGCAAGTAAGCAAGACCAACGAGTATTACTTCAAAGCAAAGAATAATCATGCTCCTACTATACGGGAAAGCTATTTGAGGACTGCTAAATCCCAAGTAAGCCTAATTCAAAAATATACGAGCGGTACAAACCTTTTAGACATAGGTTGTGCCCAAGGTTTCTTCCTCTTTAGTGCCTCTAAGGTCGGGTATACTACTAAAGGGATTGAAATATCACGAGATGCGGTAGAATATGCGAGAGGGGAATTTGGCTTGGATGTAGAAGCAAAGCCCTTTGAAGAACTGCGGTTTGCCGAAAACCATTTCGATGTAGTTACTCTATGGCAAGTTCTGGAGCATGTGCCATACCCACTTATGATTCTCAAAGAAGTTCATAGGATACTCAAGCCTGGAGGGCTGCTAGTAGTATCAACTCCAAATATTGAAGGGATACCAGCGAAAATCTTAAGTAAAAGGTGGTGGGATATAAAGAGGCTTCATATCAACCAATTTACTACAAGAACTCTTACGGATATCCTCCAGAATACAGGATTCAGGAATACATCCTCTGCCTCTTATAGAGGATTTGTGAGCCTATCTATATTACTTACAATGATGTTAAAATACCTGGGTGTATATGAGCAATTAAAGGCTTTATTCAACCCTGACTATGTTTTAGGCAAGATTCTGAACAAGATAATGTTAGTATATTCATCAAAGCTTAATCACTGTGTCGTGCTCGGCTTCAAGTAGTAAATTGAGGTTATTACTAGAGAATGGCAAATATTTCTCTATTACAAGGCATTAAAATTGCCGCGAAGGAAATACATAACTACATAACTGATCGCCCTATAGTGGTTTCTTATGAAGTGACGTTTTCTTGTAACTGCAATTGCCGTCACTGTGACCTTGGGGGGTTAGTAAAGGATGAAAAGCACATTACACCGGAGGAGTATGGAGACTTAACTCGGCGACTGAAG
>JAUVXS010000097.1 GCA_030603485.1 Dehalococcoidia bacterium | reverse complement strand
GTAGAAAACACCCTGGATATAGCTTGGGGACTATTTTCAGCACTGCCCGAAGAAGACTTGAAATTAATTAAAGAGGAGTTCATCAAGAAGTATCTTCCCAAGTATCGGAAGTAGAAGTAGGTGCAGGGAAAATGCCGGAATTAATTAAAGTTAGACCTACAAAAATCGAGCTGGTAAAACTAAAGCGCAGGCTTTCCTTGGCCCAAAGAGTACAAAAGATAGTAAAGGACAGACTTTCCATACTAACCATGGAATTCCTACAGACAGCGAGGGATACAGTGGAAGCTAAAAGAAAACTACTTGATGAATCATCCAGACTTTATAAGGCGCTATCAATCGCCGCTGGGTATCATGGGTATATAGCCATGGAAAAGGAACTCATAGCCACTGAGGCTGATTTAAAAGTCACCGCTGGCTCAAGAAACATAGCAGGTGTGCGAATTCCGTCTTTTGAGCTAATCGACAATGGAAAGCCAATGAGAGGGTATAATCTGGTTGATACCTCCTCGTGGTTGGACCGTGCAGCACAGCTATCTGAAGAATCTCTTAGAGCTATTGTAGAATTAGCTGAGCTTCAGAGGAATTTTGAATTACTGGCAATGGAAATAAATAGGACAAAAAGGATAACCAATGCTCTAGAATATATAGTAATCCCGGGACTACAGGTGACGATAAAGTACTTAAATATGAAGTTTGAGGAAAGAGATAGAGAAGAGAAAGCACGGCTGAAACGTGTGAAAGTCCTGGTTGCTCGAGGATAAATATATGCCTGAGTCATTACAAGACGAAGCGAAACAATCTCCCTATGAAAAGATGCTTCAGGATTGCTTAAGAGGCGAGCTCAGGGTAGTGAATACCGGGTTACCACAGAGCCAAAAACGGCAGAGCAAGGAAAATAAACTCTTTTATTTATTAAACGAAAAATATCCCCATGTGGTATGTAACGATGGCAGCACCCACTTATTTAAAAAGAGTGAACTTGAGTATCTGGCAAGCATGATAGATGCTGATGAGCAAAAAGCATTGCCATTGCCCATGCTTATAGAGCTAGGAGCAAATCAATCTGAGGCCGCCATAATATGTGAAGGGAATATAGAAGAGAAAGTCATATCAAAAGCGCTTAATATGCCGGTCACATGCCAGGAAAAAAGAATCAGGATATATAGACCACAACTAGCCTTGCTAAGGAGGAAGTTCAAAACAACAACCGTATATGTATTTTCTCCCAAAATCGTTGCCTAAACTGCCCACCACTATATGATTCTCTTATTACTATGCCACCGGATTGTTAGAGTATGCCTCTGAGTCACAAGCTATTGACAAATATTGGCATTTAATAGATAATCACCTTATTAAATGGTTAAAATCAGATTACGCCGCATGGGAAGGAGAAACAGACCATTCTACCGAGTGGTAGTAGCCGATAGTCGCTCTCCCCGTGATGGTAGATTCATTGATATTATCGGCCATTATAATTCTTTAACTGACCCCGCGACTGTCGACATTGATGAAGAAAAAGCTTTAAAGTGGCTTAGCTATGGAGCTCAGCCTACAAACACGGTGCGCAGCTTGCTCAACAAACTAGGCATTATGGATAAATTCAAGCCGACCTCAGGCCAAAACTAACTATCAAGGAGGCGAAATGAAAGACCTGCTAGAATACATCATTAAATCCATTGTGGCAGAACCTGACGCAGTAAAGATCACCGAGGAAAATAGTGATGAAGGCTTGCTATTTAAATTGGAGGTTGCTCCCGATGACAAGGGAAGGGTTATCGGCAGGCAAGGTCGCGTAGCGCAAGCACTACGCACATTACTTCGAGTAAAAGCAGCCAGAGAAGATACCAGAGTCAGACTGGAAATAGTATAATCGGGATTTATAAACAACCAATTCCTGGGGTTAGTTAATCCTAAATTGTGGCCGCAGCCTTGCTCGCACTTTTCGAGGAGGCTGGAAATCCTCTTGAATGGGGCACACAGTTCCTCAAGGTGATTTTTACCCGCAGCATTGCCTTTAGGGATTTTTCTCTCTCTAAAGTAAACACGGCATAATCTGGTGGTCAGCCAACTGTAGTATACTCCCTCTGTCTTCACCGTTGGCCGGGCCACCACTTCGTCATGGCGTCGCTCCAGAGACGACACGAAGACTTTCTAATCAGCCCCGGTACTTGGCTTCCAGCACGCCTTTTCCAGCACAGTTCATTGAACAAACCTCCCTTACGGCGTTATAATTGCCAGTGTTGCAATGAGAATTCTCCTAAGATTAATGGGCTTCGTTAAGAAATACTGGAAACGGTTGCTCCCGGCGTTTATCTGCATGCTGGCAAGCCTGGCCTTCAGCCTGGCTATACCCCGATTGCTTGGCGAAGGGATTGATACTGTACTGGGCTCTGGTGAGCGTAGTCGCCTCATATGGCTGGCTGTGGCTGTGCTTGTCGCCGGTGCCGTGAGAGGTTTCTCGGCCTTCGGGTATACTTACCTCACCGAACTGGTATCTCAGACAACAGCCTATGATATCAGGAATGCTCTCTACGACAAACTACAGCGACTGAGTTTTGCCTTTCACGACCAGGCTCAGACGGGAGAGCTCATGTCACGAGCCACTGCCGATGTCGAGGCAACACGCATGTTCTTGGGAAGAGGCTTGGGGGGTGTACTCCAGATATCCATCCTGTCCATTGGCATCTCTTATCTCCTGGTCTCGCTGAACTGGACGCTGGCGTTGTTGACTATACCTTTCCTAGTCGTTGTCGGCTGGCGGGTAGTTATCATCAGCAGGCGTCTCCGTCCCATCTGGCTCAAAATTCAACAGTTAATGGCACGCCTGGGCACTATTCTGGAAGAAAACCTCACCGGGGTAAGAACGGTGAAAGCTTTCGCACACGAACAGCAAGAGAGCAAAAAATTCTCTGCCCAGGCAACATTGCTTTACGATGAGCACATTAGCGCTACGCGTCAAAGAGCTCTTAACATTCCGATCATGATGTTTGCGATAACCATACCTATAGCTGTCGTCCTGTGGTATGGTGGACACCAGGTGATAGCCGGTAACCTGACCATCGGCGGGGTGACCCAGTTCATCTTGTATCTGGGCATGATGGCAATGCCGGTGCGCAACCTGGGATTCCTTACGAATATCTTCTCCCGCGCGGTATCAGCCGGACAACGCATTTTCGAGATACTGGATACCGAATCAATGGTTCAGGAGAAACCTGGTGCTATCGAACTGAACGGTGTTAAGGGAGAGGTCCATTTTACAAATGTCAGCTTCAGCTATGACTCAGTAGCTCCTATACTTAAGAACGTCAGTTTTAACGTACAGCCAGGGGAATTGGTGGCTCTGGTGGGTGGCCTGGGCAGTGGAAAGAGTACTATTGCCCACCTCATCCCCAGATTCTACGATGTGAGCAGCGGAGGTATCACCATTGATGGTATTGACGTCCGTGATGTGACTCTGGACTCACTACGCAGGAACGTAGGGATAGTACAACAGAATACCTTCCTGTTTTCAGCTACGATTCGGGATAACATCGCCTACGGCACAGTAAATGCTGACATGGAGCATATAGTTGCTGTGGCCAAAGCAGCTCAGCTTCATGATTTTATCGAGACCCTTGCTGACGGCTACGAAACCTGGGTGGGGGAGCGAGGCGTCACCCTCTCCGGCGGTCAGAAACAACGATTGGTTATAGCCCGTACTTTGCTCATAAACCCTGGTATCCTGATTATGGATGACTCCACTTCCAGCGTGGATGTCGAAACTGAACATCTCATGCGCCAGGCCATGGATAAGCTTATCAAAGGACGCACTACCTTCATTATCACCCATCGACTGTCCATCATCAAAAATGCCGACCTTATCCTGGTGCTTAAGGATGGTCAGGTAGTGGAGCGAGGTAGACACAGCGAGCTAATAGCTGCGAATGGCCTTTATCAACAAATATATGAGTCGCAACTCTCTATAACCGAGGGTCCTAGTGAAGCTTTTTAGAACTCAAGATAACTCAGATCTGTGAAAAAAGTTTAAAAAGAAATGAGCATGCAGCACAGTGGTGGTCCCCACAGGGGAGGTCAAATCCCTAGCACCTTCGACTCAGATAAAATTCTGGGCAAGGTATATGACGCCAGAATTGTACGACGGCTACTCAAATACCTGGCGCCAGTCAAGTCACAGCTAGCTCTGGGAGCCAGTGGAATTCTAATGCGCTCTCTCTCTACCATAGCTGTGCCCTATTTGGTAGCTATAGCCACTGATCGTTTTATACAAACGGGTGACATCGGTGGGCTGAATACTATTGCCATCATCTTTGTTGGTGTGGCATTGTTGGGCTGGGGTGGCCGCTATCTAGAACAACTATACCTGGGCTATGTCGGGCAGAGAATACTCTTTAGGATGCGCACTGAGATGTTTGAACACCTGCAACGGCTCTCGCTGAGCTTCTTCGACCACAATAAAGTAGGTAGAATCATGTCTCGTGTGCAAAATGATGTGCAACAAATACAGGAACTTCTTGCCGGTGGTATGCTTCACATCGTGACCAGCGTCCTGACCCTGGTAGCAATAGCCAGTGTCATGATGATTATGAACGCCCGACTAGCCCTGCTCACTCTTACCGTAGTGCCCGCACTAGCAATAGTTGCATTCATATGGCAGAGATACGCTCGGCGTGCCTTCATCAGGGTGCGGCGGGCTATTGCTACTGTCAACGCTCAGCTTCAAGAAGGCATATCCGGGGTGCGCGTGATCCAAAGCTTGACCAGGGAAGAAGCCAACTCTGAGCAATTTGATAGTGTCAACAGGGAACATCTTATTGCCAATGTTAACGCAGCCAGGCTACAAGCGGTCATGCAGCCTACGGTTGGAATACTGACTGCCATCGCTACCGGCTTGGTCATTGTCTATGGGGGATCCCAGGTACTGGCGGGAGAGATTGGTGTCGGTGTTCTTCTCGCCTTTATACTCTATATCCAGCGCTTCTTTGACCCGATACTCGAACTAGCTATGCAGTATGTTGAACTCCAACGGGCTATGGCATCTGGAGCGCGTATCTTTGAATTGCTTGATGTTGAACCCGAAATAGTTGATCCCCCTCAGGCAATTGACATACCGCCAGCAAAGGAGATTAAGTTTAAGGGGGTTAGCTTCAGCTATACACCTGGTGTTGAGGTTCTCCACAACATAGACTTAACCGTCAACCCTGGCGAGACAGTGGCTATCGTGGGGCGGACCGGGGCAGGCAAAAGCAGCTTGGCGAACCTGATAACTCGCTTCTATGAGGTAGATGAGGGTGAGGTGACTGTGGATGGCTACGATGTGAACTTAGTTACCCAGCAGTCATTGAGGCGTCAAATAGGCGTTGTAACTCAGGATCCCTTCCTTTTTTCCGGCGGTATAGAGGAAAACATCCGGTACGGACGCTTGGAAGCCAGCCGCCAGGAGGTTGTCGAAGCAGCCAAAACGGCAGGGGCTCACGAGTTTATCACGCGTCTGGAGCACGGCTACGAGACGCAAGTGGGGGAAAGGGGTGAAAACCTCAGTGCCGGACAACGCCAGTTTGTCTGCCTGGCCCGGGCAATCCTGGCCAATCCGCTCATCCTGGTACTGGACGAGGCCACCTCCAGCGTGGATACCAATGCTGAACGTCTTATGCAGAAATCATTACGCCGCCTGATGAAGGGGCGTACCTGCCTCATTATTGCTCACAGGCTCTCCACCGTGACTCACGCTGACCGCATCATAGTCCTTGAGCAAGGAAGAATCGTTGAGACAGGCTCTCACCGGGAACTCCTGGCTAAAAAAGGCCTCTACTACAATATGTTCAGGACGCTAATTGCACCAGGTCCGGAACTGCAAGGTGCTTGATAAAGGCGGAGCGATACAGCTTACTCCCCCTTCTAGCTGTACTGTATGCTCATAAAGCGGATTTTGACCCAGACTATGCCCACAACCTTGGTCACGTTTTTCGAGTAGGCTGGCAACCTTGTGAAAGTGATTTCTAATCCCTGAGAGCAGTTTCTGCCTTCGACAAACGTAATCTTGGAGTCCCCGCAGGGTTGTGATGTCATTTTCTTGACTCTTGCCCATAGTGATAGAACCTCCTCCCTTTTGAATCTCTGCTCTGGGGTTCAGTTCACTGTAGCTTTTTGACAATTCCTTATACACACTATAATATAAAGCCCGAAATCGAGCGGCATTGTCATAACATTTTCAAACTCAAAGGAGGTATACATGGACCTTTCGCTTACAGACGAACAAAAAGTTCGCAAACAGGAGTTCTATGACACGTGTAAAGAACTCGAAAAAAGGAAACCGCCAAGCTTTTTGGGATTTGAGACCATCTATGAAGCAGATGAGTGTTGGGAGTACAACCTATATTGCACCAAAGAATTTGCCAAAAGGGGATGGCTTGCCCTTGGCTGGCCACCAGAATATGGTGGCAAAGGAGACATGATGGACCGCGTCCTCTTTGCTGAAGCCAGAGGATACTACGGCATTCCCGGAGTAGATATTTTTGGAGTGCAAATGCTTGCCCCAACCTTGTTACAGGCCGCAAGTGAAGAAATAAAGAGAGAATTCCTGCCACCTATTGCCCGGGGAGAAGTTATGTGGTGTGAGCTATGGAGCGAACCC
>JAUVXS010000052.1 GCA_030603485.1 Dehalococcoidia bacterium | reverse complement strand
GCTTTCCCAACAGTTCTTTGTCGGTATTGCGAGAACCTTTGCTAAAACGACTGTTGAACGGTATCAGCTTAATCCTGTCCCAAATCGCTTCGTCTGTCCCTCGTATCCTGGGCTTGTGATTACAGGCAAGCCAAATCTTATACGTGGGCACATAGCGGAAATACTTACCGTATAAGAATCTAACGCTAATGGGTTCCTCACCGCCAGTCAACCTCTTCAACTTGGCTTCATCCAAGTAGGACTGCTCATTAGTCTCAATGGCAGCAACGAATCTTACGCCCCTGAGACCAGCTAAATCGTGTCCTGTCTTTTCACCACCTCTTTCCGTGAGATTGCCAAAAGCAATGGTTGCTGCATAGCTTCCCAAAATGTAATCAATGATATTGATAAAAGTTGATTTGCCATTTGCGCCTTCCCCATGGCAGACGAATAAACATCGTTCATTGGTATAGCCCGTCAGGCAATAGCCGAGGGCTTTCTGAATGTAGGCTATTAGGTCGGAATCAGGGCTACCGTTCTGGTTCGTGAATACCTCATCCAAAAATCTAAGCCACCTTGGTGCTCTTGCCCTTTCCTTGTAAGCAACGGTCAGACGCTTGGTAATCATGTCGTTCTGGTCTGAATCAGCCAGGAAGTTAAACTGAGGATATAAGGTGCCATTGAGACAGGCTAAGGATGCCGAGTCTTTGTCTAATGCGTCGGGCGAACATGAGAACGGCTGAAGGCTCTGTGCGAATTCAAGACAGTTCTTCGCACCATGAGTTTGTTCCAACTGCAAAGCTCGCCCCAGTTTCTCAAGCTTATCCTTTGGGTTCTGTTCAAATCGGGTAATTGCCATTTGGCGATGTTGGCTTAGTTCCTTGACTAGCCTCATGATTTCTTTGGTCTCATCTGGTTGCCAGTAGTTTGCGTTCCATATGTGCCAGCCAATCCCGTGGACATAACGGAGCCGGTCACCATAAACCTTAGCGAAGGCCTCGGCATTCCCTGCATCTGTGAGATGTAGTCCATAAACCTCTTTTGAAAGTCCATAATCTAAAATAGTTGTTAGCATTGTTTTTTCTCCTTAGGCATCATGCCCTTTATTAGATTTTTTGTTCCTTAGTTATAGCTAGCTATTCATCATTTTCACCTCCATAAAATCTTTGCAGTCTCATCGATACGCAAAGAGCACTTTGTTACCTGTTCGTTTCCATTAGTCTCCACAATAAAAAAAGGGACATGAGGCGGGGTTAGCTCAAGAGCTCTACACCGCTCATGCCCCTTCGTACGCGTAGCTGTTATTTGGCTGTATTGACTATCAGGACAATCGTTATCGTGCCATATTCAATTGTTAAAGTGTATGTATATTCTATCACAGGACATTATATCTGTAAAGAGCAGAACTGAGTAGAAAGTTCTGATAACCCCTTAGAAACTTCCGCTTACATGCCTCAAATCTAACCCTTATCCTATGCTGACTGCTCTGTACCATGTACAAGTCTCCTCAATGCCTCCAGTTTCTAGCTTTGGAAATCAGCACCGTCCTTGCTTTTCTGTGCTCTGGTGTATAATGTAGTCAATATGAAGAAAAGAGGAAGGACTTGACATACATGTAACAGAAGGAGGTGTGATATGGCTAAACGCAGTTTGAACAAAGACATTAAAAAGGCAATCTTGGAAGCTCGAACCTTGGTAGCTGCTATTGCTAAAGCAGACAGTAACGAAGCTGAAACACGTAAACGAATAGACCGCATCCTTGAAATAGTCATGGGATACGATACTTTCAAGCATCTCACTCAGGAATACGCAATTCACGGGGTAGGTGATGCTGTGCATTGTGACATTGCAATTCAACTGGGACGTGAAGAATCAGCAAAACCTGAGATGCTTATCGAAGCCAAAAGGATAAATATTGACCTTGCCCCCAAGCATATTAGGCAAGCTGCATCCTATGCCATTAATATTGGCTGTGAATGGATATTGTTAACTAACAGTAACGATTGGAGGCTTTACCATATAGCATATGGAAAACCCCCCGAGACTAAATTGATAGAGTTCTGGAATTTGCTTAATGACGACCCTCTGACCTTGGCTAAGAAGTTTGCAGCAGTCAGCTATAAGAATGTTAAAAACAAAGGTTTGGACGCATTATGGGAAAGACGAACAGCATTGATACCCAGCAATATGCTTAAGGCAATCTTATCGGAAGAGTCAATAAAGCTATACCAGCGTAAGTTAAAGAAGTCTACAGGTGTAAGTGTATCCCCTGAAGACATTGTCAGCCAGTTCCGCCAATTATTGAATGAGTCTGCACTCCGTGAAATGAGCAATATCAAGATATCGCTGCCAGCCAGCCGCCAACGTACTAAGACTTCAAGAGTCTCCAAGAAGAAGCCAACTTCTGTAGAGCAACAAGCGGAGGCTATACTGGCAGAAAAACAATCGAAGGACGAGGGAAGTAGGACATAAATCTGAGTTATGGGAACACGGAGTTCTTTATATTTAGATAGCTAGAATCACAGGGGCGTTAATGCCTAATCTTGTTCCATTTGGCATTCAACATAATTTCTTTATGTTGATACTGCACTGTGACCAAGTATCAGGCAAAATGGCTTCTTATTGAGAGGACTGCTTGACAGGCACTGTTTACCAAGAACTTCGACTTAGTCGACCATGTCTCTTATTAGTCAGTCGATTGTTTCATTATCGTCTGTTTAGCAGACACAAATGCAACAGTGCATAAATACGTAGGCACATCAAGGTAAATAGACCTTAATTAATGATAATTAATGCTGCCCAGGCGACTATTAATAGACAGGGAAGAACTATCCCGAGAGCAATATTTAACGGAATCCGCCTCACTTCTCTAGGGACCGCACTGTATTCAGGTAGCCTCTGGTTCAATAT
The DNA here is from genome assembly GCA_030603485.1 of Dehalococcoidia bacterium. GTDB lineage: Bacteria > Chloroflexota > Dehalococcoidia > GIF9 > AB-539-J10 > RBG-13-51-36. Next base: position 7,947 of record JAUVXS010000052.1, on the reverse strand, counting down.
TTTCTTGATGGGTCTCATGAATACAAACTCTTGTGTTACTGCTGCGTATATCCAGAAGACTGCAACAGTGATGCCAGCAACGCCAATTATCATGGCACTACTGGGTAACGGAGTACCTGCTAGTACCGCAAACGCTGAGAAGAACATGGCCTCGGCGACTATCATAAAGCTCGCTCTTTCTGAAAATAAGCGGTCTTCGTGCATAAGCCATTCCCTCATCCTCTGAGTTTCATTAGATAACCGACGAGGCTGGCCTTTACCGACCTGTCTCGTTCTCATTCTGCCTCCTTCACTGGTTTCTCAGCCCTTGGAGTTGCCTTACAGAATAGATTCATGATTACAGGAAGAAAGGGAAAAGCAGAATTTGCATCCTCCACAGCAGCTCCTGACTGGTAGCCAGATTCATATTGCCTCGGTGCATAATATACACCCAGCATACCATATGGGTTTGGGCCAAACAAAGTAACATTTTGTTGAATTTTACATTACTGCCATTTTCAATTTAGCACGTTTTGAACGAATCATAATTTATACAATGCAGGACTGCATGGATTGGAGAAAGCTAGTATTAGGTCGTGTTGATTTGTCGTAAATAATAGGAGTTGTTATAATGGCAAACTTGTCCAAAAGGGCAAAGTTCCCAGAAAGTAATAAGAGGAGGTTAAATGTGACGACAGATTACACCCCGTACAACACAGTTACTAAATTGTGGTTCATGATACACCGGACCCACGACATGCTTAAGATGTGCGAGGACCAAGTATTTGCTGAATACAAGCTTACTACGGAGCAGTACCTAGTGCTTATGGCTATAATGTACCTCGGGGAGCATGCAAGACCAACCGACATAGCCCAGTGGTTAGGACGAAGCACGAACAGCGTCAGTATGATAGTCGACCGCATGGTCAAAGCTGGCCTGCTCAGAAGGGCAAGAAGCAGGAATGACCGCAGAGTAGTTAATGTGTTTATCACCAGCAAGGCGGAGAATGCCCTTAAACCGGCAATTCGGGCAGGCTGGGAGTATGTCTGGAAAATCATATCGCCACTACCGGATGAGGACAGGCATACCTTTATGAGGCTGCTAGAGACGGTACAATACGAGACATCTAGATATCTCAATCCTGAAGCATCTATGGAGGAAATAAGGAGCTTTGAGGCCAAGAGCTATGATAATATAATGGGACGGCTGATTGAGCGCCTTGACCAACTGGCGTAGAATAACTCTTCAGGATTCACAATAATCCCGCTAGAGCGAAACATGTTCCCCGTCCCAACCCACAGGTAAAACATCGGAGACACCATAAACTTATCTTCACTTCACCAATACCTGCAACTTAATGGTCTCATGAGAAAATCCTGAACAATGTGTGTATTTTGCTGGATTTTGCATTGATGCAATTAATGTTAATCCTTCCTATGAACGATTAGCAGTCGTTATTATCATCCTTGTGATTTTATCGCTATGGGTGGTCTGTCCTATCTTTGATGTGTTGCTTCTATTCTAATCCTGTTCTCTTATGATATATTCCATTTGGAGTTGAGTGGGTTTATAATTGAATTATTGGAAAGCCAATGAAGAGGACTTTTCTTGTTTAAGGAGGCAAATATGGCAAAAACAGTTACTTGTCCGACCTGTGGGGGTGGATTGGAGGAAATAGTTCAGCATGAATATAGTTTACATGTCTATAAATGCACAAAGTGTGGGTTGAAGAAACTGAGGTGCGGCAATACGAAATGTGATTGGTATCTGAAGGGAAAACGTTTACCTTACGGTGAGTATCAATATAAATGTGCCAAATGTGGATGGTCTGGTGTAAGTGGCAAAGCACCTCCTAAGAGAGGAGGTTAGGGGGCATCTTACCATTTAAAGGCGATAGAAAGTAGGGGCAGACATCTTAGTACCAAGACTTCGCTGCAAAGTCGCAACTGCATTTCGTATCAGTGGTCTCGAGCTACAATGCCAAAATACAGCCTCAACCTATCCTCAAACTCCACTAAAAAAGCAAATTGCCATACCACGTCTAGTTAGATATTATCTGCATTGCCTCCTATTTCGCTTCTGTGTAGCAATCGTTCCAGATGTGGCTTGCCCTCAAACACCTCTGACAGAGGCTTTCTGGAATTGCCCATTTTATCATAATATGCATTGTCTTTGTTACCTCGATAACACCCCTTTTTCAGCTTATTCCATAAATAGTATTTTTATTGCCGTCACATGGATGCTGATGCCGCGCATCCCGGCCTCTTAAGTGGCACAATCATCGACGGAGGCTACGTACCGTCATAAGACCAGTCATGCATAAGTTTCTATCCAAAAACACTCCTTCCCTAAAGAACATTTATTCCTACAAAATCAATTAGCCCATTCAGTATACTTCGTACAACCTGTGTCATCTATGATTTTATCTTGCTGGCATATTACTTTCAATATTTATAGGATCGTTGGAATTCTACGGCGCTTGGAATGATACTCTGATACTGGCTACTTTGGGTTAGGAAGGCTGGCCAAAGGCGACATTCGCCTCAACTGTCACATTTACTCAGATTGTTAATGCCGAATCTATAAAATTACAACTGACCATAGTGTATTGCACGAGATGATGTTTCGGTGAGCATGGTATTCTCCAGCAACCAATCTTTGTTTTGGGATACCTACTAGCTGTTCTGATTGACCACAATGTGTTAACGTCGGCTCTTAATTTCTCATCGCCTAACTGTTATAATTTGATCAACAAACCAAAGTACTTAAGGAGGTGTCTTATGGATGCCAAAGAACTACTGCTGAGATCTCTGGAGCAGAGCCACGGCTGCCTGACTAAAGCGCTGAATAGACTCACTCAAGAGGAGGCCACCTGGAGTCCATCGCCCGAATGCAACAGTATCTCCTTCATCCTCTGGCACATGACCCGAGTTGAGGATTTCTTTGTCAACAGAGTTATCCAGCACGAGAAAGAACTCTACGAGACCAAAAAATGGCAGGAGAAATTGGGTACACCTGCCAAAGCTTATCAGTATACTGTGGAGGAACTTCAGGCTTGGCCGGCACCAAAGCTGGAAATCCTCAGAGAATATGCCAACTCGGTACGAGAGAACACGCTGGCTTTCTTGAACTCGATCCCTCCCGCGAGATTATCTGAAGTGCCCAGACCTGACCGCTCTCCAGATTCGATAGGTGTCACACTAGAGCATATGAGTACAGAGATAGCGCTACATGTCGGACAGATTGCCTATCTACGCGGGATGCAGCGCGGGCTGGACAAGTAGTGTCCGGCCAATGCAGATTGCTCGTGCTAGCAATGCCTTCTTGATATGGAATCACACTCAATAACGTCTTGTTACCTAACTGAACAATAGTCCAGATTGTTCAGTCAAAAATAGAAAGGCTAGGTATTGAGATACCCGGCCTTTCCGATGTTCTGCTACGCAGAATCTCAGTCCTAGTTTTTTCCTATCCGGAACATCTTGGTCCCACACACGGGACATACTCCTTGAGTTGCCGGTTTGCCGTTCTTCATGGTCAGGGCTCTAGGGTTCTTTATTTCCCGGCTTGCTCGACACTTCACACAATATGCTTTCATCTCGACGCCTCTTATTCTTTGCTACCAACGACAAGCCATTCGTTAGAAGATGTAATGGGCGCAGTTCCCCCATTTAGAGCTCACATTCAGATGTATTGGATGTATAGCAATAGTCACCTCATTCCTATCGTATGAGTGCTCTATCGGGACAAAAGACTAGAAGAAATCGGCACAGAATGGGCGATATAAGGTGCGCATTGCCTTATCCCAGATGGGAAGGACATCAGGGTCAAGCACATCAAGGCGTTGCATGCGAACGGCTTCGGTGGCATTGATCTGGCCAAAGACAAGCATAGCCAAAGTACTGATTGGTATCATCAGTTGCGGCTTCTCATTGGTGCTCTTGATGGAGGCTTCAGCAATAGAAGTCTCCAGTTTCCACCGGCCATTGTTCCAAGGACATAGATCATCAACGACCTCAAAGATAAGAGTGGCCTCTTCCGGGTAAGGTCGTTTTGGTAATGCCCTCTCGATATCAATAATCCGTCCCAGCAGTCCATCAGCTGAAGTAGTATGTAACATCCGTGGTTCAAGTAACAGGTGCGGCAGCGGGTCGTCAGAAGGAACCCTATCCCAAACAAGCTCGCCTACCAGATCCATTTGAGCATAATAGTTCCAAATTGCCTGATAGGCTGAGGCTGAAAGCCAGATAACATCGCGGATGGTAAGCCGCTGTCCCGGTACCGGCCCGGTAGTTGGAGCCTCCAAGGCATATACCGTATAGCCGAGTGGTTCGCCGGCCTCCTCGTAAACTACCTTAACTACCAGACCCCCAGCGGGGGGATGTCTCAGTACTCCCGCCTCCCACATTGCACGGGCACGATGAGAGTATCCTATTCTATTTACCCGGAAACGTCGGTAGAGGTCTACCAGCAGCCCGAACTCGTCATCACTACTTCCCAATTCGCGAAACTTACCCGGAACCTGAACAGGAAGCGCGAATTGCAGAAAACGAGGCTCCACGTGGTAAGAGTTTCGTGTAGAGACTACGGCGTAGCCATAGCGCTGATAGATGGCTGCCATGGAAGCATAAAGAATAGCGATTGACCGCTCCTCCTGCTCATGGAGCAATTCAAAGTGTCTGGTAGTTATTTTGCGGAGGTAGCCACGACGCCGATAAATAGGCAGTGTGCCAACAAAAGTAACCCCAGCAACAGGAATGCCTTCACCGTTGAAACGCATGGTCAACGGCCATGCACCATAGGCAGTCGCTAATTTTCCATCCTCAAAAGCGCAGAGCGTCCATTCAGGATTAATCCCCTGTAGTTGCCCTTGGGGTAACACTAGAGCGGTGCTGGCGACTCGATAAAACTCCTCCATTTCCTCCGGCCTGGCTGGCCGTATTTCTACTACCATGACACTCCTTTCCTCTTATCTGAATTGTTCGGATCAATGATACAATAAAATGGAAACGGCAGGCAAGAGAGATAAGAGAGGCATGGGAGAGGCCCGCCGGGATCTTGTGGACAACAAAGTGACTCGATGGAATCATGCCGGTTGAACAATTCTGGCTATTGTGTAACCTAGGACCTAAGAACTTTAGTGCGCGGGGGCGGTTGATAAATGTGTCTTAGTGCTCTACTTTCAGCTACCGTTAGCTCGTGGCAAATTGCAGGGAGGAAATTGGGCACGTACCTCCACCCTGTCAGACTGAACTGCAACTAGCTCACCATCCATCTTCCATGCCTCTGCACAAGTCAGGTCATTTCTCTCGAGCAAACAAAACCCTATCCATCCAGACACCCCGTCTCCGCTACTTATCCGAACAGGTACGTCAAGCTATGCCTTGCGGGGTACAGTACTGAAGCCACCGCCGGATGGTGCCAGGAAAGAACCACCTTTCTCGGAATCCTTGGCCTCTGAATGTAAATAACATGCTTTGGATTTGACCTCGAGGCGGAAAGTTGTTACGATCCTCGTTCTATCGCTTGGATTCCCCAAAATCACTTGGCAGATGATATCTTTCACCTTCTGCTCATCAGGGTACAGCAATGAACCTATGTATGCTGACTCACCTATCTGTAGGTTGAGCGGCTTATCAGCCTTTGTGAGGCCTTGGGGCTTCAACCAAGTTCCAATACACTTGGCAAATCGCCAAGCTGCTCTCGGGTCAATCCAGCTCAATAATACTCCCAACCATACAGGTATGAAGATATTGTACCATTATTGGTGAAGTAACAATCACTCAAATTGTTTAACGCATTGCATTTTAGCGGAGAGGATACCGGCTCCAGGTTGGCGTATCGTCTTCATCAACGGCTGGTTCTGTAAAATAGCTCAAAGGTTTTTCCAAGGCGCTGGCGATTTGCTCTAGATTGGCGAGATAAAGTCGTCTCTTGCCCAGCTCATAGTTGGACAGAGCAGCCTGCGTTAGCCCCAGTCGAGAAGCCAGCTCTTGCTGGGTAAGCCCGAGCTCCTCTCTGGCCTGCTGAATCCTCATGCCGATGCAACGACAGACCACACCCGGATTTTATCACATTTTGTGATATATAACAATTTGTTATAAATCCTATTGACAAGCCTACTATGCCTTGTTATGCTGTTAGCAACGAAACGTTATAATGGAGGAAACGAAATGAAAGTCAGCGAAGATGTCTGGAAATTCTATCAACAGCACCTGGGTTACAGTGATGAGGAAATGAAGAAGTTCAGAGAAGATCCCAGAAACGAGGACATTGTTTCCAAGGCGCCAGCATTGATGAACAAGACGATTGTTGTAGAAGTTGTCGACTCACACGGGTGTAATAGTCAGCATAAGGTGGGTGATAAGTTCTATTTTGATGGTGCCGGTAATCTTCTGACCAAGCTTTGTCCCAAGAGAATCTGTTTCGGTGCCTTATCTCCCATGGTATCGTTGATTCACGCGGCGGATGAGCTCTTCTATGCCGGCGTCGACCCCAACGAGATGCGGTTCAAGAGAGTAGGCTGTAGTGATGTGGGCTTGCATTGTGGTGGCTGGGGGCATATCGTCATGGAACTACGGATGGAGGAACGCAAGAAAGAGTAAGTCGCAGATGTTCTGCTAGTACCAAAAGGAGGAATGCCGAAGATAAAGACACTTAAGAAAAATGAATTGAAGGAAGTCTTAATCAAGAATTGGATGACCCATGACGCTATGTGGTTCTATAACTGCTTTCAGGAGTGCGGCATTGAGAAGACGAACAAGATAAACAAGGCTGCTGTCAGAGCCATGGGGATGATAGAAATTAAAAGAATTCAGAAAGCCGTAGGTATAGATAAGGTTGAAACATTCGAAGATTTCAAGTCATTGATTGAAGCGGCCTGGGACATAGTCAAAGGAGATTTTATGAAGTCAAGCTTTAGTCTTCCTTCCAAAAACGTTCTCCGCGGAGATTTTGAGAGTTGCTTCGCCTATGAGGGAATAAAGCAGATAGGTGCCATTGATCAATACCAGTGCGGTATTTTTGAAAGAATCTACGGCTGGTTCGATGGCCTGGGAATCAAATACAGCGTTTCTCCACAGGTGGAAGGTTGCATGATGCACACCGATGGGAAATGCTTCAGAGATTTCACGTTTAATTTCTCTAAATAAGTAACTAGGGTCAACTATTTGGAAAGGCGGCTGAAATATGAGTTCACCGAAAATTAAGCTGTCACCAAAGCAAAAAGAAAAACTGCTGCGAAATATATGGTTGTTGCACGATGGTAGGTGGTTCTTAAAATCGATAGCAAAATTCGGTTTCGATACCGCCACTGAACTAAATCTCGCAGTAGTCAAATCTATAGCCAGAACAGAAATGAAACAATTGCTCGCCGAGACCGGCTTCGGGGAGGTCAGGAATATCGAGGACTTGAGAGCAGTAATAATAGTTGCCTCTCTACTCTATTTCCCCGAAGAGCACAAATATGAGTTTGAAATAGTGGACAGTAACACGTTCGTAGGGCATGTCCTGGAGTGCTATGTTCATAAGATGGTGAGTAAGGCAGGGACCACAGACATTCACCAGTGTGCGGCAAAGCTTAGATTCGATTCCTGGTGCCAGGCTATGGGACTTGATGGGGAGGTTATTAACGAGAAGAATACCAATAACTGCAACGGGACTTGTGAGATTATCTTTAAAATCAAGTGGTGACAGTAAAGTAGAGACGTGAAAAAGGAGGTTAAGAATATGGCGTTTAAAGTGGCTTTCTTTGCGCATGCTCCTGATGCAGACCCAGAGAAACACAAGTGCGTAATTGAAACACCCAAGTACAAACTCTCTGTAGTGGTGGTCAACAATCAAGAGCAAGCAGTCAAAGCGTGCGAAAGGCTTGTCCAAGAGGAAGGTATCCAGTCAATCCTGCTCTGCCCAGGATTTACACACAAAAATGTTGCGGAGATAACTAAAACGGCTGGGGAGAACGTCGG
>JAUVXS010000100.1 GCA_030603485.1 Dehalococcoidia bacterium | reverse complement strand
GGTAGACACTTTCTTTGGTAACTTCCTCTACGACCAGAAGGTATCAAGAAGCCATTTCTTAAGGAAGCTAAATGAGGTTGTGGATTGGGGCAGGTTTACCAGAAAGGTTCTTGGCTATTACCGGGGCAAAGGGGAAATAGGGCAAGCCCCCCAGGGATAGAGGTGCCACCTGGGGAGCGAAAGGGGATAAGGTAGTGGTAGACAAGGATGGCAAAAGGCACCAAGGAAAGCAGTACTACTATGGATATAAAGACCAGGTAAGCCTTAATGCTAGTAGCGAGCTGGTGACCAGTGTTATTCCTGGCCATGCCAATGACTATGATGGCCATAAGTTAAGAAAGTTGGTAGAAAAGGATTTAAGTATCTCGATACCAAAGAGCAAATAGAAAATTTGCGGTGGAAAGTATGAGAGCAGCACTATGCGCAAGAGTCAGTAGCGAGGAACAGGTGGAGGGCTATAGTATCGATGCTCAGAGGCGGGCATTCTGGCAGTTTTGCGAGGCCAGGCAGTGGGTGTCGAACCGGGAGTGTGTTTAAGAAGGAAAATCCGCGCACACCGACGATCTCAGGAAGCGACCGATGTTCAGGCAGGCCATCGATGATGCGATCGATGGTCAGTATGATGTGTTAGTGGTTCATAAGATAGACCGCTTCTCCCGCAGGCTTAAAGTGACGCTTGAGTACTTCGAAAAGCTGGGTAAGACTGGCGTCGGGTTCGTGTCCATTCAAAACGACATCGACTACTCAACCCCAACCGGCAAGTTCATGCTGGTGATGCAGGGTGGGCTTGCCGAGCTCTACTCTGATAACCTGAGCGAGGAGACCAAGAAGGGCTGGCATGAGCGAAGGAAGCAGGGGCTCTATTGTGGCACGCTGCTCTTTGGGACTATGAAGGGCGAAGATGGGGTGCCGATACCTGACGGTAACACACATCCTGGATTGGTTATGGCATTTCAGCTAGCATCTCAGGGAAAGACGGATAGAGAGGTATCACAAGCCCTTAATACAGATGGGTATCGTACTGCCGGGAACAGAGGTAATCGGCCTTTCGCAAAGGACTCGGTTCGGGGCATGCTGAAGAATCGTTTCTACCTTGGAGAGCTACAAGACGGTAACGGCGGATGGCTCAAAGGTAAACACCGCGCGTTCATAAGCTAGGAACTATTTGATAAAGCACAAGGAGAGAGATCAAAGAGACGGCATATTGCGAGTAATAGGGTAAGAGCGAGAGCCCGAACGTACAGCTTGTCCGGGTTTATGTGGTGTAAATACTGCCGTTCCAAAGTGCATATTCATCAAAACAGCACTGGGAAGGCCAGGGTATACTGCGGTAGCAAGGCCCGAGGTTTTGATTGTGAAAGCAAAAGTACCTTTCTCGAGGTCTATGAAGCGCAGATTCAGTGGTACTTGGAGAATTTTATCATCCCTGAGGATTACAAAGAGAAAATTGTTGAAGCCCACCGCAAGTTACAGGCATCCTATGACGATACTATTAATAGGCGAAGTACCCTAGAGCGTCGCCTTCAGAAGATAAAGGAGCTATATAAGTGGGAGCACATATCGAAGGATGAATATCTTGCCGACTACAATGAGATTCAAAAAGAACTCAGGACACTGACAATACCCGATGATAAAGAGAAGACTTTGGAGAAACTAGCGTACTTCCTAGCGAACGTAGCAAATGCCTGGAAAGAAGGAAGCCAAGAACAACGAAACAAGATGACAAATGTACTGTTCGAGGAAATCTGGATAGAGGACAATAAAGTAGCGGCAATCAAACCGAGGAATGAATTAAGGCCGTTCTTTCAACTCTCCTATGAAGAGCATCTCCAAAAATCTAACAAGCGACCCCGGGGGGATTCGAACCCCCGATCTCCACCGTGACAGGGTGGCATGTTTGTCCACTACACCACGGGGCCATTCTAGTTCAAGGTGTTTGGGGGATTGGTAAATAAATCTTTTACTTATGCCAAGTCTATCAGCAGTGACGCACGGTGTCAAGCTGATGTCCTCATAGAGCCAGCCTAGGAAACTAACGATAATAATCAATGTATCCCAAATGTTGGATAATATCGGTTCCTTTTGTTGCTACAAGACTATTACAACATAAAATATCCTAATATTAGGCCATCTATTGACAAAAATTGGTATTTGGTTTATCATAGTGTAGTGAAGGAGTTGTTATGTGAGCAGCAGTGGCATAGAGATAGGTTATGCCGCCTATGCTGCTGGCGAAAGCACTCACTTGTGATTGGATAGAAGAATAATGGATGAACTAGACCAAAAGCTGTTGGATGAATTAGAACGCTACGGCTTTCAAAAAGCTGCTACTCTGGCTCCCAAACTTGGTGTAGGGAAAAGTACTATACACCGGCGAATAAGCAGCATGAGACATAAAAGGGTTATTAAAGTAATTGCACTGCCCAATCCCATATCATTTGGATATAGAGCATGGGCTATTATTGGAATTAAAGTGGAGCCTGGGTCTTTATATGATGTGACCCGTAAGCTTGTTGAACATCCCTCGACATACATGGTTGCTTTTTCCCTCAGTGAATTCGATATTATGGCCGATGTACTCTTTGACACCTCTGATAAGCTGACATTCTTTGTTAGCTCAGAGTTAATGAGGATTAAGGGCATCCTGAGGACAGAGACGATACTATTGATGTGTCCCAGGAAATACTACAATTTTTCCTGGCCAGCACCTGTTTTTAGAAAGAGTAATACTGGATGGGAGCCTTACCTTGAGGCTGCTAACCACAATGTTTACCAAATCGATGAGACAGACCGAAGGATAATTAGCATCTTAAGGCAAGATGGGCTCACTCGTCCGGCAGCCTTAAAAGCAAGGCTAGGCATAGGAGAGAGTACGATACGCAAGCGTTTGAAGAATATGTTGAATAGGGGACTGTTTGACATAGAAGTTGTACCCAATCCGGAAGTATTACAATACGAGGCCTGGGCAATGATAGGAATTAATATAAATCACCAATATGCTCACCAAGTGATAGACGAGATAATCAAAAACCCGGCGGTGTACTTCGCTTCAGTGTCCCTCGGGAGGTTCAATGTGATAATTTGTGCCCGCTTTCACAATATGGATTTGCTCAATCACTTTGTCAAAGTGGAGCTCCCGGCGATAAAAGGAATTGCTTCTGTAGAACCTTTCTTATATACCAAGCTGCTCAAGTATCACAGTATTGATTGGTCCTAATTCACTAAATGTATAAGCCTTAGGGGGAAGAAATGACCAGTGTAGAAGACTTAACCCAATCTTTAGGTAGAGAATTATTCACTTTAGCCCAGAAAGAAGCCCGGCCAATTATTAAGTCTTTTTGGTGGAAAGAAAAAGCCATTATGTGGTTTGCCAGAGATGATAATCTGAGAACCCAGATGTTAAGATTCGTTGATGTTTTTCCTGCCTTAAAGACGACGGAAGGGAAAACGCAGCACCTGCGGGAATATCTCATTCAAGGTTTACCACATACACCCCCTATATTTCGAATAGCCGATGCCTTAAGTCGATTTCCTATGGGAGCGAATCTAGTGGCCTCTGTAGCCGAGCAGAGCATAAAAACCATTAGCCAACAGTTTATCACCAAGTCTACACCGGAAGAGGTTTTGATAGCGATTAGAAAATTGCAAAAAGAGGGCGTCAGTTATACGCTTGATATTCTGGGTGAGGCCGTGCTTAGTGAGTATGAAGCTGATGAATATATGGGAAAATATATTTCCTTTATGGAGCAGCTTTCCTCGCTAGACTGCCCTCGTATTGACCTTTCCCTTAAACTATCAGCTCTCTATTCTCAGTTCGACCCCATTGATTTTGCAGGTAGTGTAGAGGCAGTAAAAAACAGGCTTAGAAAGATTCTTCACGTGGCAAAAAACTTGGCAGCGCCGGTGACCTTGGATGCAGAACAGTCCCAGTATCGGGACCTGACCATTAACATCTTCATGGAAATATTGGATGAGGAGGAATTTAAGAATTTTGAAAATGCTGGCATTGCCATGCATACTTATTTTCTGGATTCAGAAGAGAAAATAAGAGACCTTATTGATTGGGCAAAAGGCCGAACTACGCCAATTCTGGTACGCCTGGTAAAAGGTGCTTATTGGGACTGGGAGACAATTGCTGCCGCCCAAAAAGGTGTTCCCAGTCCAGTATATGGTGAAAAATGGCAAACAGATGCGAGCTTTGAGAGATGTACCGACCTCCTGCTGAAAAATTGTGATGTTATTCGGCTAGCTGTGGCTTCCCATAATATTCGTTCTATTGCTCGAGCTATGGCTAAGGCCTCCATTCTGGGTGTTCCCCGAGACAGGCTCGAATTTCAGGTTTTGCTGGGAATGGGTGACCTGCTAAAGAAGGCAATTCTTAGGATGGGCTATCCTGTGAGAGTCTACATGGCCTCCGGAGAGCTTTTGCCCGGCATGGGTTATCTGGTTCGAAGAATTATTGAAAATACTTCACAAACTGGATTCCTCCTCCAAAGCATGGGAACAGGTGTTCCCGTAGAAAAATTACTCAAAAGTCCGCAAGACACTATGCTTGCATAGGAGGATTAAACAATGACAACTGAGATTTCTCCCTTTAAGAATGAATCCCCAACTGCTTGGTCAAGAGAAGAAACCCGCCATAAAATGCAAAGCGCTTTAGAGAAAGTGAGACAAGAATTAGGCAAAAGTTACCCGTTGCTTGTCAACGGGAAACCACTCTGGACTAAAGAGACAATAGTTTCCATTAATCCGGCCAATCTTAATGAAGTTGTTGGAGTGGTAGCCAAAGGCAGTCAAGAATTGGCTGACCAAGCTATTGAAGCAGCTAAAAAAGCCTGGGAGTCTTGGCAGAAAGTCCCTTACCGGCAAAGGGCTGAGTATCTTTTCAAGGCGGCTGAACTTATGCGCACCCAGCGTTTTGAATTGCTGGCGTGGTTAGTATTTGAAGCCGGGAAAAACTGGAGAGAAGCCGACGTAGATGTAGCTGAGGCAATTGACTTCCTTGAATATTACGGAAGACAAATGCTTCTCCTCGGAGAGCCACATTTGACCGAAGCCCAAATTCCAGCAGAGACAAACATATCCTATTACATACCGCGCGGAATTGGTTTGGTTTTGGGAATCTGGAACTTTCCTTGCGCCATTAATACTGGAATGAATGCCGCTAGTATTGTCGCCGGCAATGCCGTGATTTTCAAGCCAGCCAGCTTAACACCAGTTATTGGCTATAAAATCGTGGAAATCTTCCAAGAAGCTGGCCTTCCCGATGGAGTGCTAAACTATCTCCCCGGAGCCGGTGAAGAAGTAGGAGAGTATTTAGTCAAACATGCTGACATTAGTGTCATTGTTCTTACCGGTTCCAAGGATGCTGGTCTTCGGATTGATAAACTAGCTGGTGAGTATCCTCACCGGCACGGCATCAAGAGAAGGGTCTTAGAAACCGGGGGTAAAAACGCGCTCATTGTGGATAGTGATGCCGACCTTGATGAAGCCATAAAAGGAACCGTTGCTTCTTGGCTGGGATACCAAGGACAGAAATGTTCCGCTTGCTCCCGAGTGATTATTCTTGAAGATGTTCACGATTATTTTATTGAGCGTCTTATCGAAGCTGCCAAAAGCCTTCAAATTGGAGACCCCCAAGACCCAGGAAGCTTTATGGGACCCCTGATTAGCCAGGAAGCTCTGAAAAAGGTGCAAAGTTATGTTGAAATTGGCAAGGGGGAAGGTAAACTACTTCTGGAAAGGGATGTTCCTGAAGAGCTTAAAGAAAGAGGGTATTATATTGGCCCGGTACTATTTACCGATGTTTCCCCTCAGGCAAGGATTGCCCAAGAGGAAATCTTTGGGCCGGTTTTGACCGTTATTAAGGTCAAGAACTTTGCCGAAGCTATTGAAGTGGCCAATTCCACCGGCTACGCGCTTACTGGCGGAGCGTTTTCTCGGAGCCTAGAACATATCAGAAAGGCGGGGGAAGAATTTGATGTTGGCAATCTTTATATTAACCGTGGTATCACTGGCTCTATGGTTGGCCGTCAACATTTTGGCGGTCATAGAGGGTCAGGAACTGGCCCTAAAGCCGGAGGCCCGGATTACCTGAAAGCTTTCATCAACGAAAAAATAGTCACCGAGAATATTATGCGCCGCGGATTTGCCCCACTAGAGGAAGACAAGCCAAAAAGCTAACATTTTGAAAAATTACTTATCTACCTCACCCCCTCGTTCCCCCTCTCCTTTGAAGGAGAGGGGTGTTGTTGTCAAGGGAAAATGTCAGGGTCTAATGTTCAGCGATTTTGTCAGTCTGACTCCTTTCAAACAACTAAAGCAACTCT
>JAUVXS010000025.1 GCA_030603485.1 Dehalococcoidia bacterium | reverse complement strand
GTGTCGTTTAGGTCGTTTTGTTTCTTGTACAAGGGCTCCGTAACTATTCGAACTGCCTCTGGCATCGGATCCCTTGTTTTAAGAACGTTATAGTTTCCCAATTTTACCTTGAGAGACTTGCGAACTTTCGGGTCCTCATGTTTTTCAATCTCCTCAACGGTCACGGCATGAATACACTTAGTGTGGTGTAGATTATCGAGCCACCTGAATAATACGCCAATATCCTCATCGACAACAGTAGCTGCCTCTCGGTGGATAACAATATTAGTGTCCAGTAGAATCTTCATAGCTCATTTACCTCAATAATTAAGATTCTACTTCTGGTACGTATCCAAGTATTTTCTTATAACTTTTTCCTGTTCTACTTCAGTCGCTTTGAGGAAATCGTCCAAAGATGCTGCTAGCAAAAGATTCTTCTTTCTACCTGTTCTTTTCGCGAGTTCGTCCAAAGATGAAGCTAGAGTCTCCGGGATCTCCATAGACATGGGTTTCTTCGCCATAACAAACCTCTTGGTAAGTTAAATATTGATAATACTATAATAGTAAAGAATAGTAATGTCAATACTTTACTATCTGATGTCAATTATGTAGACGATTGCGTTTAATAAGGTGACGAAATGTGCAGATTGAAGAGGTTACGCTACGGATCGGGAGACTGAATAGAGTCGAACTATACCTGAAACAATTCCCTTTTTCATGTAATTCTGTTGATTAGTCTCCATCCCCACCCTTTGCACTAGAACCTTCCACAATCTCAATCTCTTTTTCAGTAAGGCCATAGAGATTATAGGCTCAGTCTTACCTTACTGGGAGGCTTCCTATCAATATCAACTATCTCAGCATGTTCTAGGAGAGATGCAACATAGTTACCGGTACTTCTCTTCTCTGGCTTGGAATTATTCATATAGTCTTCGAGTGTGCCTGGTTTACTTGCATAGTCGTGTATGGCACCTATTTTAACCCAATCCTTGCCCTTTAGGAAATTGGGGATTCCGTTCAAACACTTAGCAGGTATAGTAGTTCTCCATCCCTCACCAATTGAAAGTATGACTTCGGCTTCTGAAATATGCTCTACTATGAACTTCTTGCTTTGGACTGGAGTAACTAGTATATCACCGTCTTTCAGCTTGCCCATTAGTATTCTCATAACATTCATGTTACACCTCATGTTTTATTGGCTTAATTACGTCAATTATAGTGACCTGCATCCACAAAGGAGTCCATTCTTTTAGTTAGTGGCGTTGATAGATTAACCTTGACTACACTCTGCTATTTTTCAAATCTTTGTTTAATAAAATCATGAGTTTGGCTGGGATTTAGTTCAGTGGTAGATGTGCCGGTTCTGATATAGAACCTCACGTCATTTTCCTCTTTAACGAATACTGGAATCTTAGATGCCCAGCATTCCACCAGCAAAACGCGTTTTCCGTTGTGATCATCGAATCTGGGATGTATATTAATCATATGCTGAGGGCCGATTTTTTCATTTATCAGGTTCGCTAGGTGGAGGGCCATTTTATCTTCGCTGGCAAACTGGTCGCTCCCTAATCCAAGGGAAATTCCGTCATTCGTAACGCCGACAATAAGCGTACCGCCTTTTGTATTTATGAAGCCGGCAATGGTTTTAATGCAGGCCAGTTCCATCCGAGGGTCTTTCTGTCCTGTATGCAGATTTACGCGAAGAGTTGATTTGAATTCAACCTCAGTCGTCTCTCCCGTTAATGCTAATTCTTCAATCGACAACGGCACAATAGTCTCAATTTCTGGAGAGGCTTCAGAAGACAAGTACTGGAAACCTTCCTTGATGACTTTTGCAATCATAACTCGCCTACGGACTAAAAATTCATTATATTCAAGTGATTCCCAACCATCGGGTAAAGCGTGCCAGAAATACATATTTTTTAACTGGAGCTGATTAAATCTTTGGGTAAGTACAGGTACGTACTCGGCCGGAGCTTTATTAGATATTTCAGCATTATCTCCCCATTCGACCAAAGCGAAATTAGCGATCTGGTTTGTGTCTCGGATAGATGAAATACCTCTTGACTTCAAATAACTCCTGGGAAACAAGTGGTGTTTCTCAATAGATGCTCTGTTTGCTTGAACCGATGGGTCGAATAAATCACTTACTCTTAACTGAGAGAAAAGTGCATTCGCATTAAGGAGAACTAAAGCGGCTTGGTAGGCAAATAGAGATGGGCTCCGAGGAGAAGAAGTTGATAACTCATTCGGTAAACTAATGCTCCAGAAATCATCTGTCAAACTCGTATCACAGATTCTATCCAAAATTTTCACAAAAGTATCAGCATCCTTCACATCACGGAAGCGAGCCAAGTCAAATTCCATAGCTGATTCCGGAGATCCAGTAAATCGGCCGGTGAGGCTAGACATAAAAAACCAGCGAGCGATGACCCGTCTGAGAGTAAACTCTTCTACGTGAAACTCGGTCCTTCCGATAAGGTATATAATATAGGAAAAAAGCAGGTTATTTTGTGAACTGATCATCTTCATACTACAGAATCCAGCTTGGCGGATTGCTTTCATGAAATCATGCCAGTACTGTAAGTAAAGCACTCGGTCTTGGGCACGTTTTAATATGTCGAATTGTTCTACCCTCCGCTCTTCACTGAATTGTTCTGTATCCAGATCCTTTCCCCGAAGGATAGAATAGACATATTGAAGCCGCGCTCGTTTAAAACCCAGACCCACGCATACTCTTAGTAGCTGGTCAGGATCTGGATGAATAAAATGATTATATGGAGAAGATAAACCTACCCCTGGTCTTCTTGCCTCTCTGCAGAAACTCTCTAGCTGAGTTCTTCCATCATCCCAAAAAACAGACATCAATGTTAATATGAAATCAGCCTGGTTTAGAGGCGTTCCCATACTATTTATCCTGACAAAAACGTTTGCGACCTGCTCTTCGGTTATTCCAGCCGAGAGTTCGAGTGCCGTAAAAGGGAAACTGAGCAGGTTTTGAAGTTTTGAAATCGTTTTCCGTATTTGTTTTTTCTCTTCTTCCGCTACCTCACGTGAAGCTTGGAGGTTGACAAGGTAATTATCCACCAGGTCAAAGATATCTGTATCATTACTCCATATACTTGAGATATCTGAAATATACGCTTTGTCGCGCTGTATAGCTGCATCCGCTACCTCGAATTTTTCGAGGACAGGATTGAATGCTATCTTTATCTTTTCGGCGTCATAACCTTCACGAATAACCGGGATATTTTTTAACACAGCATATAGAGAAGTTAGCCTTTGCTGCCCATCTATAATAAGTAGTCGTGGAACTTTTTGCTTTGATTCAACACCGATAGCTCGGCTATCATCGGTAAGAGCATTTTGCCAGAATAGTAGGTATCCGATCGGAAATCCTTTATACATTGAGTCAAAAAGGTCGCGAACCTTAGCATTTTTCCAAATAAAAGGTCTCTGTATATCAGGCAAGCCTATTTCACCTAATTCAATATATTTTACTAGTGAATTGAGATCATAGCGAACTTCTGTAAAAACAGTTTCACTCATTACAAGACCCTCCTCGCGGAACGTTATTGAGAGCCTCTTTGCACTCAGGACAATATTTAACATCAGGCTGCGGACCATTGATATTAGCCATTGTTATGCTCCCTTAGCTAAATTCCCATTCTTTTATATCTACTTGCGTAGCACCTTCCTCACCGTGGGCTTGATCTGCTGGCGCGAATGATTCTACCAATGGATGGTGCCCAAGACGTTTCCTAACTTCCTCCCGAAGAATACCTTCTCCTTTCCCATGAATAATCCATACTTTACGCTCATGAACCTTATAACTTTCTTGTAGAAAATTCTCTACGAGCGGCATGGCTTCAGCGGCTTTCATCCCATGCAAGTCTATTTCGGTCGTACGAACAACAGGATCAGGTAATTTCCCTTTCACTTTGATTTGTTCTCTTGAACCGATTGTACGAAGTTTAATATCCATGACGAGATGATAATCATTCTGTATTCGACGTAACTTTTCTTCTCCTCGTCTCCATCCTTCTTCAGTCCATCGGTTTTCCGTCACAAATTCGACAAGGTCCTGTAATTCCTGAGTTACAGCAGCCTGAATAACAGGAGCTATTGACTTGATCCATTCATCTAGTGCTGCACGACGTTTCGCTGTGTCTGGGATAAAAAACGCGCTATAAAGATTTCTTCCTTCTTGCCCAAATATAGTTGCCATTTGTAACCCCCTAATAAAAACTATTACAGGAAGTTGAACTCCGCCATCTTCTCAAATCCCGCACTCTTACAGAAGTCCTTCGCTACAGACAATCCGAACGATCTCAGTCTCCATCGTCGTCTCCCCCACCTCATCATCTGCTATTGGAGCCAGTCGATAGCGGAAGCGCAGAGCCTCCAACCGTCTAATGAGACCGGTACCTTCGAGACCCAGTTCGCGGATGTCCCGCAATTCTGGGAGCACCGACTCTGGCAACTTGTCCAGGAAGATCTGTCGCAGAACTGCGATGCGCTGGAGTTCCTCAGAATTATCGTTTGCTTCTTCACGCGCAAAGTTTAGGTACTTCGAGAGATAGCGGCGTATTTGGGAATCTGATCCAGGGCGACGGCTTCTCCCCAAACGATGCTCAGCATCCTGTCGGAACTGACGGTACCCTGCCATCACACGGTCATTGTGTTTCTCTGGCAACTTCTGCCCCGGCGTCGAAGGGTCGCATTGCAGGGCCGCAATCAACTGCGACGGTGTGATGGATCTAGGGATAAGCCGGTCATCAACGGCATAGGACCAGACCACGCCGGTAGCGCTCAACAAAACCACACTTTCGTCTGGGCGAGGATCGTCGAAAGGCGACTCGATGCCCTGTTCCTGCTCAGGCGTCATCATTGGCATTTGAGCCCCTTCAATCTCTAAGACTTGCTGTGCATAGCGCTGTCCTTCGGCATCTTCTGTCTTAGGTGCCTTTTGCTTCACTGGCTTCGCTGTCCTAATGCCGTCCGGCAGATTCGTGATAGTCTCCCACAACGTGGGGTCCTCCTGCTGGAGGTGCAGAAGGAGGGCTACTCCTACCTGATGAGCAGCGATATCATCCAGTGCATCGTCGTCATCAGGCAACTGGCCCTTGACATAGATGCGGTACATTGCATTGGTGTTTAGTTTTTCTCTGGTGTCTAATAGTCTATTGTCGAGTCCAATCAGGTCATGGAATGACTGAACCCTTCGGAGCAACCGGTCAGTGAGGGACAGTGTGTTGTCGATATCGGTGTCCGGCCACATGTTATTGAGGTTTATCTCTGCGTAATCCGTCCCGATCCGGTCTACTCGACCGAAACGTTGTATCAATTTTACCGGGTTCCAGTGGAGATCATAGTTCAACACGCGACCACAGTCTTGCAGGTTCTGGCCTTCAGATACCACGTCAGTAGCGATGAGTATCCTTACCTCGGGACCAGGCATCCGCTCAATCGTTTTGCCATCCCGGCCTTTCTTCAAGTTGGCATCCGGCGCGAATCGCTTCAGTACGCTTGCTACCTGGTCACGGTTACTTCCGCTTAACCGCGCGATTGACCGATCTTTGCCGCTTGGGTTCAGTTGCTCGAAGAGGTATTCAACCGTCGTCTCAGCTTCGGAGAAGATAACGATCTTCTCATCTTTATCGAGACCCGCGATAAACTTTCGTAGGGAATGTAGTTTGTCGTCATCTTCCGGTTCGATCTTGGCAATAGATTGATAAATGCTGGACAGTATGGCGTAGTCCGCGTCAAGATCCTGTATCCATTCATCTATGTTGAAATCTTCTGTAGGATGTACGAGCTTCGATCGTGGCTCATTTGCCTCGGTGCGACGCTTCTCTTCAGCGTGCAATATCTCAAGTGCCTCATCAGGGTCAAAACTGTCTCCCGCCAGGAGTCTGGTCGCTGTCTGACCGATGGGCACATAACTGGCCTCCAATGCGTTCTTGAAGTTACGGTTGCTGGCTATCAATGACTCTAGAGTTGAACGGAAGGCTACAACGCTGGACTCCAAACGTTTTCCCAGTAGCGCGGACATCAGAGCTGCAATGCGGCTCTTCGCCCGATACAGGTCACGGTACTGGGTCTTGTTTCGAGCCGATGGTTTTATGTACTCAGTTACCCGGTAGCGTGCTGCCTTGTGTTGCCTAAGTTTCCCCAGCAGGTTATCAAGAGACCCAGTCTTTGCATAGACGCGATTTAGTAAATATGGAATGTTCTCCAACTTAGGTGTGGGAAACTGAACCGGCTTGCCATTGATCTCAGCTTTGTTCCCGTACAGCTCTGTGATATCTCGTCTCCGACGGCGTATGAATACTGGCGTTAGAATCCGCTCAATATCAGCTTTTGGATAGGTCGGTTCACTGGGGCGTGCGGGTGGCTCTTCTTTTTTCTTCCCTTTCACTTGCCAAAGTGCGTACGCCATTTGCCAGTTCTCGAATTCTATCCTGTACTGGTGCCACGCCTGGACGGCGGCGAAGTATTCCTCAAGCGCCAGCGGTTCCAAATTCAGTCCGTGGTCTACTTCATCTAAAAATAGACGCAGTTGACGGTAGATGTCACGTGGTCCAAGGTTTTGTGGGGTAGCTGATAGCAAAACAACCTTGTGGTCTCCACCATCCAGATACTCTGATAATGCCCGGTAGCGCCGGTTTAGGTTCCTGAAGTTGTGGGCCTCATCTATTAGCACTGGCCCCCGATTGCTATAGACCTCCGATAGTACCAGACCGGGACCTTCTATCGGCTCGTCAAGGTACTCCTCGGCCTCTTCATCCCACTGGGCTGAAGGTTTCGGCACTATCTTGGACATGGAGACCACTACGGCACCCAACTGGAACAACTCATTCATGCGCTCCCACATGGGTACAAGGCCAGCAGGACAGATAATCAGAGGGTCTCCCTTCTCTGTATAACGAAGCTGACGAAGTATCTCGGAGCCGATGTAGGACTTTCCCAGCCCAACAACGTCACCGATGAAGCAGCCACCGTGAAGGTCAATCATCCTGAGTGCCCTGCTGACGGCGTCCAGCTGGAAGTTAGCCAGTTTTGGTTCCCGCGGTGGTGGCGGTGCCGGTAGAGCTCCCGTGACTTCATCCCCGTATAGTTCGTATAGCGCTTTCAGGTACACGTGGTAGGGTGGGGTTTCCGCTAGGGGCCACGAGCGGTTAAGTTCAGCTAAGAAGTCCCCAGTGATATCAGCCGAATCACTCCAGAGGGACTCAAACCACTCCTTGAGGGCCTGCATCTCGGCGTCCCCGGTTACGCGGACGTTGAGCTCTGTATTGCCAGAGAAGCCCGCTAGGGTGAAGTTGGAGGAGCCGACGATTGCCGAGCCGGGGTCGACGGAACCCTCCGGGTACCAGCAGAGATAAGCCTTAGCGTGAAGGGAACTCTTCAAATACGCGTGCACCTGGACCTTGCCAGCGGTAACGAGGTCACGCAGCTTGGCTACAGCCTGCTCAGAACCTTCTGTCTGTGGTAGCTGGCTCACGCCCGTGCCGATGTTCTGAACTAACTGTCCTGCCGCCTGCTGCAGCTCACTCCGGCGCACTGTCTGGTTAAGCTCAAGGTGAGCCTTCAAGGCTTCTGCCTGCTGAAGACCCAACGCGACTTCCTCCAATACTTTACGGTCGGCGCGTCCAACCAGGATGCGGACCTTGTCAAGTCGTGATAGGTCTTCGGCCACGGCCTCGAAACCGGAGATGAAGAAAAAGCCAACGGCTATGTCTGCGCGGGTAGAGCCTCCCAGCATTTCCTTGAAACGCTGGAGCAGGTTAGGATCTGTATTAGAGTGTAGTATGTTCATGCATATCCTCTATGTAAGTGAATTCGCTCTCTCCACTCAGTTTCATTTGTTCAGCCCGTATAGTCTCTCAACTCTCTTATCTATCTGCTGTTCCAGTTCCTGCAAGCGTAGTTGGCTCTCTGTTGGCAATGGATGGCCATGTTCCCCATAAAGTGTTAGGATTTCGTCTACTAATGCTGCGATTACCGCTTGTTCCTCCGCCGTCGCTGGCACGATGGGTAGTAGTTTCCAATCGTCTGGGTAAAAGTGAATTCTATGTCGTTGTTTCGATCTTAGCCACTCATTAGCAAAGGTTGAGTTCATAACTGCCAACAGGTATTTGGATGAAAACTGAATAGATAGTTCTTCTAACTCCTCGCGGAAGACTCTTGGCTTAACCTCATTGGATTTTACCTCATCTCGATACTTGACTGTCTTTCGGATAGACTTATTACGCACACCTTTTAGGTAATGCCACGGTACCAATGAATCAGCAGTGTGGTTGTGAAAGAGCTGTTGGTTGTCATAGATTACACGCTGTGTATCCCCTGCAACGTCTAGTGAAATCAGTTTCTCTCGAACTTCATAGAGTTCAGAAAAGGTTTGACGGCGAAACAATGCAGGTGCACGCTGTGTACCATATTCGAGATAGTGTACTCTGCGAGCTGCCCATCGTACGATGTCTTTTCCTTCTATATATGGCTTGGGGTGGCTCTTGTCCATTGTGTTAGAAATTAAGTTTTCTGCTTTGAATAATCCTTGAGCTTTACCTTCGTGAGCGTTAATTACCATGCCTACACTCACATAGCAAATATCCCGTAACTCTAAAAATCCTTCTAACTGCTTTAATTGAACACCATTCACTTTGAAGAGATCTGTGCCAAATTCAATTTGTGGAGCAGTAGGTAAAACCTCAACATTCCGCTCAAAGTTATCGCAGGTTTCTCCCCAACGTCTAACACGAAGGGGCTGGTGAACTGAGTCAGGAGTCGCTTTAGAGTAGTGGATTATGGTGTTGCTTATACCGGCTTCAAACAATGGGATGTCAGAACAGAAGTCAATTCGCTCAATGCTGGCGTTTTGAAGAAAGAACTCGTGCGACTTCTTCGTGTATTTTGCAGCGTTGTATGCATCCGAAATGATGAAGACCATCCCTCCGTTGCCGGAAAGAAGCTGATAAGCACGTTCCAGAAACGGTAAATATAGGTCCCACTTCTCATAGAGTGTCTGGTAGCCCCCACTTTTGAGGAGTACAGCACGGTAGTCCTTCCACTTGGCGATAGCTGCTTGGCGTTCGTCTTCGTTTTCCAAGTGCTTGAATTGCGCATCAGCCCGGACGTAGGGAGGATTGGCTACCACCGCATCAAACCCGCCATTCTGGTCGAACACCTCTGCGAATTCCACTCGCCAGTCTGCGGCTTCCTCGAGTGCGGCTTCATCTGAAAGTGCCTTTCGGAGCTCGCCCCGCAAACTCTCTATTTCCTCGAACAGGTTGTCTTTCTCCTGGCTTGTGGATTTCATATGTCTACCCTTCAGGTCCGCAAGCTGGCTGGCGATGTCGTGTACTCGGTGGCGGAACAATGTCCCGTAGTTGTTCGGATTAGGGTCAGGCGCAATCAGGCTGTCCCCGCATACAATCTTAAAATCAAGATTGGGTAGAGGCGGCGGGGGGAATGATTCATAGTCAATAGACAGGGAGAGCCACAGCCGGAGCATGGCGATGTTCACAGCGAACTGGTCAATGTCCGCTCCGTAAACGTTCTCCTTAATGATACGTAGCTTGAGGTCGTAGAGACTCTTGGTGTCCATAAGGAGCTTTTCGCTGTACAGAGCAGTCTCCAGCTCAACGAGCTCGTGCATCATTCCGAGGAGGTAAGCGCCAGAGCCGCAAGCGGGGTCCACCACTTTAATCTCTGTTAAGGCATTCCGCACTGCTTCAGCGCTTGTTAGATTTAGCCCTGATACGTCGTGCTGGTCCACAAAGAGCTCAATTGCTTCCGCAGGTAGAGAGTCCACCGTTCCTTGAAGGTATCCCTTAAGCGCCTCCCGGCACATAAAAGAGACAACAGGACGCGGAGTATAGTAGGAGCCCGTCTCGTGTCGACCGGTAACGAGTTCCTCGAAGACCTTTCCCAGCATCTCGGGGTCGACGGCCACTTCCTGGTCTAGAGGCGTGGACTCTGTAACTGTGAAGTTGTAGTGCTCAAAAAACTCGTGCAGGATCAGGTCGATAGCTTCATCAGGGACTGCAACATCAGATCGTTTGATTTCATCGGCGGTCTTGTCGAACAGGCCACCGTTGAGAAAAGGTGGGTTACCTATAAGTGCGAAAAGAGCCGGGTTATCCTTAACTAAATCTACCGATCGAGGATTATTGAGACCCACGAAAAACAGATTGTACAGGCGCTCAGTATAGAAGTTTTCCTTACCCTTATTCTTCTGGTAATCACTCCACAAGGCCGAGAGGTAATCCGGATTACCGTTGAATTTCAGCCAGCCTTTTCGGGAAAGAAAATAGATGAACATGAGCCGGTTGAAGAGAGTCTGAACGAAGAGTTTTTTGGCTTCATGGCCTTCATCCGTCCTCGGAAAACCTTTGACGAGTCCCTGAACATCTTCGAAGACCTTACGATATTGCTCGAAGAACCTCCTCGTGACAGCCTCGACGTTGAAGGCCTCTTCCAAGGCTAATCGCAAGTCTTTTTTTTGCTGCCATTTATGATAGATATTGGAAAGCTGCTGGAGGACGGTCCGCCGGGGCAGGTCTCGCTCAATGACCATGCGGCGCAAAGCGGGGGTGGAGCCTACGAATGTTGGGAGGATAACGTGTAGCTGGGAGGCTCCGTCCCCAGCCTGCTCGTTGGTCATGAGTAAGAGCATGTCGTCGCCCAGCTGGCCTGCGATCACCCGGGCGGCTGCCACAGCTTCGGCCTTGCGGACACGGATTGTGCCGGGTATCTCAAGAGGCACGTAGACGACGTTGATTCCCTCAATTGAGGCGATGCGGTCAGCGTCTGAGGGGAGTGTAACGTTCCGAGGTGCTTTTGCCAAGCTAACTTTACCGGTGGCGGGGTTGAAATCGAATTTCTCGGTGAAGAGTCGGCGGAGCCGGTGGGGGCGCTCGGTGGGATTGGAATCAAAGAAGCGTTGAAGGTGGGTATCCAGCTCTCGAGCGTCTTGCGTATCGATGATGGGCACCCTATTCCTCCTTACACCTTAGTGGGAGTTATGGGCTTGCTCCTTTTGCTCCGAAAAGAAGTCCTTTTGGTAATAGCAATTATACACCTGTTTATAGTTGTCAACAAGGCATAACCTTTTTTAGTGAGCTTTATCGATTTGACCACGGCAAAGTGAGAGGGTAACAAAATAGCGCTTTGTTCACTCACGTTTTCAGGTCTTGGGAACTGAGCCCCTGTAATCAAAATCTAGGCGTTTTTTCGGACTGGTCAATGGGGTTTGTGAAAGGGGCGATCCCCCTCTCCTTCGAAGGAGAGAGGGATTAAGGGGGTGAGGTTGCATGAGAGCCTGGGATGGATATATACTTCTGGTTGGGGGAAAATGAAAAAGCTGATTGTTCTGTTTGCTGTAGCTTTGACTGTGCAGTTGCTGGCGGTCTCGTTAGTCGGGTGTCAGCAACAACCGCAGCCGGCAGCAACACCCAGCCTAGCCATTATGGTTGAGTCCAATACCGTTGAGGCTGGTTCTTCCTTCGTGGTCTCGGGCTCAAACTTCAAACCGCATCAAAAGGCTTTTATTGAACTTAAGCTCCGCACAAGTGATTATAATATGGTCATGCAAGTCTCCGGTGAAGCTGATGAAAATGGCTTATTTTACTCTGAAGCAATATTTATCCCGGAGGACGTAGTTCCGGACGACTACGAGGTCGAGATTTTTACAGGTAAGAATATTTATAACAGAGAGCTAATAGCTGCTCTCCCCATCAATATCCAAGCGAGGGCAAAATGAAAAAACTGATAATAGGACTGATAGTAGTAATATTGCTGGTGCCTGTTTCGTGTGCCGCACCAGCTCCGGCACCTGCACCAGCCCCAACAGCTACTGCTCCCGATAATATTCGGATGACTGTGACTGTAAATGGCCTGGAAAAAGGGGAAGAAGCTACGCTGACTTTATCGCTATCACCGGGAATAGATCCTACCGGAAAACCAATATTTAAGCAAACTATTAAAAATAACGGGGAAAGAAGCCTGACAGTGAAGATAACCACCAGTCTTAAAGATGGTTACTATCTGCTGCTTCTGGAAACACCGGACAAATATTTCCGCGAACCTAAAGGCTATCTCTTCATGGTAAGTCAGTCTCAAATCGTGAATCCAACCGGTCGGAACGTAATATTCAATCTCCGGCCACAACCTGAAGGTCTCTGGGCCGAGGCGTATATCAGCCTATCCGCGCCGCCAAAAGCACCGCCGCCCCCGGCTCCCCTCATTTTCAGTAGGGCCGTCCCTGACGAGGCTTATTATCTGCCGGGAGAAACAGTTGAAGTAAAGCTTTTGTTTAAAAACGTATCTTCAAACAACGTCACGTTAAAATACCTGCCAGAGATTCATGTAGCGAAGCATCATGTTGGGAAGCACTTGAGTACCGGGCAAGCATTGTACTCCTGGACCGGCCGTGAGCTACTGGTGGAGCTAAAGCCTGACGAAACCACAACCATAGATTTTACCTGGGACCAGAAGGACACAAAGGGAGAACAAGTACCACCCGGTTGGTACTACATTACCTGGAAGGATCCTAACGTGACCGGTGAAACCGTCTGGAAAACGGGCAACGTGGCTATGGTATTGGTCCGTTACTCCCAGGGAGCCATCGAAAAAATCATCGAAGTGAATGAGTCGCGGACGGTGAAAGACATCACGATAACGTTGGAAAGAATCGTATTAACGACCGAAGAGATGATGATCTACGTCCGCGGTACGCCGGCGTATATTCCACCGCCTTCAAAGAACTCGCAGATGGAGGGTTTTGCCGAATACAGCATTGATGGCGGGGAAGTCATACCACTTGGCGGAGGCAGTCTCTGGAAGGAAAACAGGTCAGAGTTTCACTGGGGAGGCACGCGGCCAGGCATGCTCGACCCGGTTCCCAATGGTGCTAAGGAGCTGGTTTTCCGGATTAAAAACGTAAGCATGACTCACACCCCGAGCGAAATAGTAGAAGGCCCCTGGGA
This sequence comes from Dehalococcoidia bacterium, assembly GCA_030603485.1. Classification (GTDB taxonomy): domain Bacteria; phylum Chloroflexota; class Dehalococcoidia; order GIF9; family AB-539-J10; genus RBG-13-51-36. Next base: position 2,082 of record JAUVXS010000025.1, on the reverse strand, counting down.
GTTCAAGATACCGCTGGAATAGCGCAGGAGGTTTTGAGATGAAGAATGTCACCACAGGGTTGCTAATATTATTGTTACTAGCGGTCAGTTCTTGTGCCACCCCCTCTGCAAAGCCGACTCCTTCACAGCCAGAAGGGTCCGCGGCGCAACTGTCCCTGGAGATAAGGTCACCGAGAGACGGCGAAGAGCACCGGAAGACGCCGATAAGAATCAATGGCACCGTTTCCCATCCCGAAGCAGAAGTTGCCGCCAATGGTATTAAGGCGGAGGTAGAGGCAAACGGGTACTTCAAAAGCGACTGGGTACCGCTGGTAGAGGGCAAGAATAAGATTAAAGTAGTCGCCAGGCTGGGCGGTAGAGAAGTCATCCAGACGGTTACAGTAACCTACAATATGGTGCTGAGCATCAGCGTCGGTCTGCCCAGACATACTCAGGAGGACGAACTTACGGAGTCGCCGACTACGGCTAGAGGCCGGGTCTCCGACCCCAGAGCCAGGGTAACCGTAAACGGCAAGGAGGCAGAGGTCGCCTATGATGGCACCTACTCTATTCCGCTGGATTTGGTGGAGGGTAAAAATTTTATTGAAGCCGTGGCCACCCTGGGAGAGCAGCAGGCTCGCGACAGTACGACCGCCGTTTTCCGACCGCCCAAACCGCTCGCCCTGGAGATAAAATCCCCCGAGGATGGGGCAACCTCTAACGCGGACCTAATCAAAGTCAGCGGCACCGTCGCCGAGCCCGAGGACGAGGTGATAGTTAACGGTATAACAGCGCAGGTCGCCGATGATGGTTCCTTCTATGCCTATATAGGACTTGTGGAAGGTGAGAACACCATTGAAGCAGTGGCATTGAGGGGTGAGGAAAGATTCTCCGATACTATCAGCGTTACCTATCGCCCGCCGTCACCGGACGTGATAACTGATGACTTGTCCCTAGTGATAAATTCACCGGAGGATGGGGCTGAGTTTAAGGTGAATCTGCAAAAGGTGCGCGGTATGGTTTCAGACCCGGAGGCTGTGGTGGTTGTCAACGGTATCGAAGCCAAAGTAGCTGAAGATGGCGCTTACTATACTTACGTTGACCTGGCTGAAGGGGAGAACACCATTGGAGCGGTAGCCTTAAAAGGTGCGGCTAAGTCCTCCCGAGCTGTTACAGTTACCTTCAGCCCGGCGCTGGTTGTTCATTTAGAAGCCGATCCAGAATGGGGCATTAACTATACGAAAAAACCTTTGGAGGTGACGGGCATTGTGAACAGTCCGGAGGCCAGGGTCACCATCAATGGGCAAGACGTACCCGTAGCATCGGATGGCAGCTTTACTGCCCAGGTGCAGTTAGTAGAGGGGTCAAACTCAGTAAAAGCGGTGGCGACACTAGGCAATGAGAGGGATGAAGTTTACATCTTGTATGCGGTCGAAAATGGAGACCCCAATCCCGTGCCTGGATATTCCCATTTCTTTGCCAGTTCTTTGAAACACGAGCACGAAATTACCATCAAAGCTGGCGAGACAGGAACCATTGATGTCCTTCTAGAGACCCGTAAGAGCGGACCCGGGGAATACAGCGGGAAGCTGTTTTACGTGAGCCGTGTGTACAGCATAGATGCGCTGCCCATGCCTGAAGGGCTGGAGGTGAGCCTGGAACCCGCCAGATTCAAGACATATCCAAATACGACCTATCATGCCACACTTATCATCAAGACAGACCCGGAACTGGCTCCGGGAGAGTATTATCTCCGCTTTGTGAGTCGCTTCGTCCGTGGTGGGACGGGATACAGCAGCGGGTGGATAAGGGTTACTATAGAGTAACACATATCCTTCGTGTGAGGAGGCGAAAATGAAAAAGCTAATTATTACATGCGCTGTGGTTCTGACGGTTATACTGCTGGTGCCTGTTTCCTGTGCAGCACCACCGGCGCCAATGCCGGCACCTGCCCCAGCCCCGGCACCAACACCAAAAACCACTAAAGTAATACCGGAAGAAGGGGATAAAGGCACCATAGTAAGTGGTTCGTTTCCAGCATTTACTATAGATGATTGCATAGAACATTCAGATGCTATAGTCATCGGCAAGGTAACGGAGATT
>JAUVXS010000071.1 GCA_030603485.1 Dehalococcoidia bacterium | reverse complement strand
AGTGAAAGCGTCGTGAAGACTTTCATCTCTATCAGGAAATCCTGAGAGTCCCTGGTATTGGCGAAGGGATGGAAACTGTTCCCTTCTTCCTGTTAATAGCTTATGAACATAACTTTGATGTCCCACATCCCAGATTATCTTATCTTTTGGACTGTCAAATACCCTGTGCAAGGCAACAGCGAGCTCCACCACTCCCAGATTGGACGCTAGATGCCCTCCATTTTCACTAACCCTGCTTACCAATAACTCCCTGAGCTCGGAACAAAGTTCACCTAGTTCATCTTGTTTTAGTCCCTTAACATCGCTGGGGCCGTTTATTCTGTCCAGTATCTTAGACACCTCACTCTACTCCCTTTAGATTATAACAAATTATGCCTTTCTGGTGCTCTTGCCTCTAAGATTGAAGAGTTGTCCGGCATTCCTTCACTCCCTGGCACGCCTTCGGCTCGCAGCTTCGGTTCACCGCAATGACATTAGGGAAGGCATTAGAATGACACTTCGAATGCATATCCATCTTTTTCATAGCCCGGCTTTACTTCCTTCAACAGTTTTAACCAGGCTGAATGATAATTTTTCGTTTATATTTTTTATGATCTAATAAATTTGCCTTCGGTTATATTTAAGATTACTCAAATCGGGGCATTGACATTTCTTTGAAAAAGTGTTACTCTTATACGAGGAATTCTAATATGGGCTAATCTTATATTGCTATGGCCTGTAGGCTTCACTTATGAGTATGACCAACATGCGGAATATAACAAAGCCGTTAACTATCTCTTCATATCTACCTCCTTATTTTTCATATAGGCGGCGGGGCGAGGCTTACCCCCGCCGCCACCTATCCAGGTATTCCTGATGGACAGCTCCCATGCCTTCATCAATACCCACTTTGTAGTTCTCTGCTTCAACTGGAGACAACAACAATAAAAGAGCCGACCATGCTTAACACGGGCGGCTCTTTGCTATGGCAAGGATGATGTCCTATACTGATACTGATGTCTCATACACCTGATACCAATAGGCAGACAGGATGCCAACGATTTCCTCTCTCATTTTTACCTCCCTTCATTGTCTAAATTCCATTGAGCACGTTTTGAATGAATCATGATTTACACGATGCATGAGTGCACGAATTCAAGAACTCTATTATTGAGTCGTGTTGATTTGTTGTGAATAATAGAAGCTGTTATAATAGAAGCGGCACAAAACGAGCAAAGTTCCCAGAAAATAATAAGAAGAGGTTAAATATGACGACAGATTACAAACCCTACAATACAGTTCTGAGATTGTGGTTCATGATACACCGGACCCACGACATGCTTAAGATGTGCGAGGACCAAGTATTCGGTGAATACAAGCTTACTAGGGAGCAGTACATATTGCTTCTGGCTATAATGTACCTTGGGGAGCCTGCAAGGCCAACTGACATAGCCCGGTGGGTAGGACGCAGCACGAACAGCGTCAGTATGTTAGTCGACCGTATGGTCAAAGCTGGTTTGCTCAAAAGGGTAAGAGACAGGAGTGACCGCAGGGTAGTAAATGTATTTATCACCAGCAAGGGAAACACCGCCATTGAACCGGCAACTCGGGCAGGCTGGGAGTATGTCTGGAAAATCATATCGCCACTACCGGATGAGGACAAGCATACCTTGATTAGGCTGCTAGAGCAGGTACAATACGAGGCATCTAGCTATCTCAATCAGGGAGCGGATATAGAGGGAATAATGAGAAATGAGGCCAAGAGCTGTGACAATTTAATGCAACGGCTGATCGCGTACCTTGGCTAGCTGGCATAGAATAACTCTGCAGGGTCCGCAATAATCCCGGTAGAACGAAACATGCTCCCCGTCTCAACTCACAGGTAAAACATCCTAGCCATTGCTGTCATTAATGTGCAGTACCCCGGTACACATACCTTTTGCCTTTTAACGCTATTATGTATACTACTTAATCTATGTATTGCCTGAATTCCATTAAGCATCTTCTCAACCAATGATGATTAAGACAATGCAGGACTGTATGAATTGGAGAAAGTTATTGATTAGTCCTATTGATTTGTCGTAGATAATAAAAACGGTTATACTAGAAGTGGCACCAACGAGCACAGGTACCATGAAATAATCATGAGGAGATAAGTATGCCGATAAAGTTCGAATTCGAAAATCCAGATATGGGAGTGTGGGTCCTGCTGCGCCAAACCCACAACCTGGTTTTGAAGTGTGAGGACCGAGTATTTAATGAACACCAGCTCACTACAGAGCAGCACGCAGTGCTTATGGCTATGAAACACATCGATGGTCCTGTAAGGCCGACTGACCTAGCCCGCTGGTTAGACCGTAGCGTGAACAGCGTCAGTATGATAATCGACCGCATGGTCAAAGCTGGTCTGGCCAGACGGGTAAGAGACAGGAAGGACCGCAGGACAGTATTTGTGAGTGTCACCAGTAAGGCAGACGAGGCCTTTGTACCAGCAACTGTAGCGGGGTGGGGGCTCATCCAGGAAATCCTATCGCCACTATCGGATGAGGACAAGCTTACCTTGATCAGGCTGCTCGAGACGCTAAGAGACAAGACATATGACCATCTCGGTTCTGGAGAGGTTGTGGAAGAAGTAAGGAGAAATGAGACCGAGAACATGGCCCAGTTTATGAAACAGGCGGCCAGGTACAAGTCGTCCTCCACTCCTGAAATCAAACGTCAGCGTGGTAAAAGGAAGAACATATGATGAGGGCAGCTCACCTTACTTATGCTAGCTGGCGTAGAGCAGCTCTTCAGAGTTCGCAATAATCCCGGTAGGACGAAACATCTTCCCCGTCTCAACCCACAGGTAAAACACACTAGGCACCGCTGTCATTAATGTGCTGTACCCAAGTATAGGGTAAGGTACATGTCAAATCGAAAAATAGGTGAGGTCGAACGATATGTTATATAATCTAGTAGAAATCTAGAAAGGTGGCAGGGAATTGTCAGGCCAACTTTACGATGTCATCGTAGTGGGAGCGGGACCAGCCGGAAGCTACATAGCTTATGAACTATCTTCATCGGGTTACGATGTCGTTGTTTTTGAAGAAAAAAGTGCGCCAGGACTTAATGTTTGTTGCACAGGAATAATCAGTACCGAATGTTTCCAGTCCTTGGACTGCGGCACAGATGTAGTATTAACGAAGGTAAACTCAGCCAAGTTTTTTTCCCCTTCAGGAAGATGCTTAAGATTGCAAACTAAAAATGTTCAGGCTTACGTTGTCAATCGGCTTTTACTTGATAAAGCGATAACCTCTAAAGCTCAATCTCAGGGAGCACAATATTTCTTCTCTTCTCCAGTCATCGATATTATTCCTGGGAAGGATAGCATACAGGTTGAAACCTTGTGCTTCGGAGCCAGGGAAATATTCAGCACTAGAGCTGTGGTCCTGGCCAACGGATTCAGGCCCAAGCTACCCCGGAAGCTAGGTCTTGGCAAAATCACGAATTTCCTGGTTGGTGCTCAGGCTGAAATTGAAGTGAAAAACGTGGATGAATTCGAAGTATACTTTGGTCAGGAAATAGCACCGGGTGCGTTTGCCTGGCTTGTGCCCACCTCAGCAAATAAAGCGTATGTTGGTCTTTTGGCAATATCCCAGGCCAAGCTACATCTGCAAAAATTGCTCAACAATCTGTCCGGCCAGGGTAGAATAACAAGTCGGGAGGTGGAAATCGGGCAAAAGGCTATCCCCGTAGGAACTTTAGCTCGCAGCTACGGAGACAGGGTACTGGTTATTGGAGATGCTGCCGGGCAGGTAAAGCCGACTACTGGTGGAGGAATATACTTCGGTCATCTTGGTGCTAAGATAGCTGCCGAAGTGCTTGATGAGGCTCTCAGTAGTGATAATTTAACCGCTGGCCAGCTTTCGCGCTATCAAAAGCAGTGGAAGGTAAAAATGGGCAAGGAACTCTCTCGCAGCTACTGGGCTAGATGGGCTTATGGCAAACTAAGCGACCGCCAGATCGAGGGACTATTCAACGTTTTTGGTTCTAATGGCATGGCTGAGGTTTTGCTCAATTCAGGCGATTTTTCCTTCGATTGGCACAGCAAGTTGATTTTGGCTGTCCTGAGACATAGCTCCGTCTATCCTCTACTGAGAATCAGGCATCTCCTTTTTCGTGAGGTTAGTTCGTGATTCAAACAAATTACCCTCCCCAACACGTAGCCATTATCATGGACGGCAATGGCAGATGGGCGAATAATCGCGGCTTACCCAGGCTTGTCGGACATGAAGCCGGCGGCAAAAATATTCGCCCGGTGGTAAAGATTTTTGCCGACTACGGAGTGAAATATCTGACCCTTTATGCGTTCTCCACCGAGAACTGGACCCGCCCCAGGGCAGAGGTCGCTGGCTTACTCAGCCTTCTGGGAAAGAAGATTGACCAGGAAACTCAGACTTTCCATCAGGAAAATATCCGGCTGGTACACCTGGGCAGGCTGGATAAGCTGTCTAATAGACTGAGAGAAAAGATGAAGGCAGCAGTCGAACTCACAAAAAACAATACCGGGCTTACGCTTTGCCTCGCCTTTGATTATGGTGGGCGTGATGAAATTGTGCAGGCGGCCAGACGTATGGCCGGTGCTGGTATTCCGGGTGACAATATAGATGAGTCTGTGTTTGCCCGGTATCTATATACCACTGACATTCCCAACCCCGATTTGGTCATACGCACTGGCGGTGAAACCCGTCTGAGCAACTTTCTTCTCTGGCAGGCTGCCTATAGCGAACTTTACTTCATTCCAGTGTTATGGCCTGATTTTGGGCATAAAGACGTTGAGGAAGCGCTTTCTGAATATAGACGCCGCCAGCGCCGTTTTGGCAAAATATGAGGCGTTTAACAGCAACATACTGACAAGGAAAGCAATCAAGTGCTACTGTATTTCTCTGTGTCGTTGCCAGGCTAGTTTCCTCTCCCTTGACGGGAGAGGATTAAGGTGAGGGTGAAAGCTTAAGCAATGTCAGAAACTGGTATGAGATTGCCGCGCACCTTTCAGGTGCTCGCAATGACAAGAAGCGAAGTGCTGTTCGGCTAAGTTCGTTCTGAGCTTATCGAAGGGCCTGATAAATCAGGGAACTACAGAGATATTTAAAATCGTCTGCCTTAGAGATGTAGTGCGAGGCTTTAGCCTCGTGCTGCACGACCCTGAAGGGTCGCACTACAAAAAGTGAAGGGCCTGATAAATCAGGTAACTACAAAAACCTGGAGCCTGACGAATCAAGCAACTACAGTAATCTGGGAGAATTGCTGAACAGCCCCGGTTTTCGCCCCCACTATGCCGACAGGAATCCTCCATCAACAGGTATCAGCGCCCCGTGGACGTAGCTGGACAAATCAGTGGCCAGGACTATAGCAATACGGGCTACTTCGTCCGGCTGTCCACCCCTTCTGAGGGGCAGCCTGGTACCGAACAATACGCCAGTTTTAAGCAGGCCCAGCCGGAGCTGGGTGATTTCCTTAGCCACGGCCTTTGTTCCCGGAGTTATTATTCCGCCGGGTATGATTGCATTTATTCTGAAACCGTTTTTGCCATATTCCTTGGCCAGAGTTCTGGTCAGAACGATGACTCCCCCCTTGCTTATACTATAAGGAGCCAAACCTTCTGCGAAAGGCATGATTGCCTCGATAGAGCCAATGTTGATAATCACTCCTCCGCTCTTTAATCGTCTCTTTATCATATGCTGACACATCAAGATGACAGATTTCAAATTAATGTCCATCACCTTGCTGAGAAAAGCATCATCTACTTCCAAGAAATTCTTAAAAGGGTATATTCCAGCATTGTTTACCAGTATGTCAGGCTCCTTTCCTTTTAACTTTTCCCACAAGGCATCTATTTCCTCTTTTTGGGAAAGGTCTGTTTTATGAATGTTGATTTCCACTTTGAACTTTGAAAGCTCTCTGGCTATGGCCCTTAGCCCTCGTTCGTTTATGTCTACAAGTTCCAAATCCGCACCTGCTTCCGCAAATCGAGAGGCCATTGCTTTGCCAATACCAAGGGCAGGACCGGTTATCAGGGCTTTTTTCCCTTTCAGGGAGATAAGTTCTGATAGAGGCTTTAAAACTTTCATGGCAATACTTTAGGACATTTAATTATGCGTCATGTAACTGTTTTATCATTATACCATGGTGCATTGACAGTTGATTCTTCACGCCACAAAAAGTGCAGGCTCTCTTAAATCGGTGTTTCGCGAAAAAGTTAGAAGACTACAGCAAAGATCTTCGGTAAGGCTTTACCTCGTTATCCTGATTGGTGGAACTGAGGTATCAATAGGTAGAACCATCAAATATACCCATCATCATACGCGGAGTCATTTCTTGAGATCCTTATTGTTGACCTCCTTCGGATACCAGCGCTCATTAAAATCAGGAAGGTTTTTGCTATGGGTTAAGATGACAATCTCGTCGCCTTTATGGAGTTTTGTGTCGTTATCAGCAAAGTGAAACTTATTGTCACGATAGTAAAAAACGACCTGCGCATCTTTGGGAAGCCCCAGTTCACTAGCACAAATTGCGTCCTCCTCACCAGCCGTAAAAGTGAAAAATCTAGCGTCTTCCTTTAACAACGTAGATAAATTGATATTATCAAGTCCGCGTACCATATTATCCAGGTGCCGGCTCATCGCCCAGACCGGGATAATAGTATCTTCAAGCCCGAGTTCACGGCATAATTGCACCAAATCCGTATCTTCGATGCTGGTTATAACGCGCTTAAAGCCCATCGAGCGTCCCAGCAGGGATGTGATGATATTAATCTGGTCGCTATTGGTCAGGCAAAATAGAATATCACTGTTTTTGGGATCAACTTGACTAAGTATTGCCGGCTTGGCCGAATCGCCATGCAGGAAGCTGCAATCCAGTTCATCTGAAATCTGATCGATTTTTTCCTTATCGACTTCTATAATAATCACTTCGTGTCCCTGTTTTATCAATGTTTTAGCTGTTATAATCGTTAACGGGCTTGCGCCTGAAAATACAATCCTCATATTATTCCTCCATTCTTCTTCCAATCCAAGTCCGAGGATAGAATAACACTAACCAGGCAAGAATTTCCAACCTTCCAAAAAGCATATCTGCACATAGAACTCCTTTAAGAATCGGATGCAGTTCGGGAGCAGCTATTCCAGTCGACAACCCGACTGTGCCAATCGCCGAGACAACCTCGAACAACGAATCAAGTGGGTTATGCCCCATGCCTACAAATACTAGCCATGAAATCGCAATGAACGTCAGAAAAATAGAAACTATGCTTAGAGCGTTCTGTATCTCATCTGTTTCCAGCCGGCGCCTGCCAAGACTAGCTTCGGCAATAGCTTGCCTGGGCATACTGGCACGCTGTAGAAAAATATAGAGTAACTGCACCAAAATCAATAAACGTAGAATCTTGATGCCTCCGGCACTAGACACGGCACTGCCGCCCAGAAACATGGAAAAAATAAGCGTAAGTTTTGCACCAGCGTTGATTTCAGAAATATCCAATGTAGAGAAGCCCGCCGTTGATTGAGCAGAAAAAGCATTTAATGCTCCATGGCGCAGGGCTTGAACCCAGCTAAAACCATCCTGGCTAAAGAGAAACCATGCCACAAGTAACGCTGTCACCAAACCGCATATAATAAGCCACTGCAATTGGCGGTCTCGTATTAACACTCTTCCGCCCTCTTTAAACGAGCGAAAGTATAAAACGAGGGGAATAGCGCCTGCCACTGATAGCAATATCACCATCGCTTGCAGCCACTGACTACTAAATCCCGCTAGGCTGGCATCATAAGGTGAAAACCCTCCGGTAGATACTGCGGAAAGGGAGTATATTACACTATTGAACCATCCGGCACCCAGTAACCCTAATGCGATAATGCCGAAACCGGTCAATATTGAATAGATGATCAGTATGCGGCGAGCATGTGACCTGGTACCACCGACCAGGTCCTCCTCATAGTCCTCCAAATCACCAATACGCTTGGCTGCCAGACCCGGCCGAATCATGGTTGCCACGGAAAGAATTACGATACCCAGACCCCCGACCCACTGCATCCAGGATCGAGAAAACAGGAATATAGCCGGTTTATCTGCTACAGATGCCGTAACAGTCAAGCCTGTTGTCGTCACAGCGGAAATAGTCTCGAACAGCGCGTCTATAAAGCTTAAACCGGAAGCCATGGTAGGCCACGTCATCACCATCGCCGCAAATAGAAACACCAAAGCGGTAACGACCATGGCTTCGTTTGTTTGGATACGTTTGGGAGTCGGCAGTCTTTGCAGGAAGAAACCCATAGTAAAGACACCCACAAGAACAATAGAATAGCGGAGTGTAACAGGGTAATCGCCGAGTAGAATGGATACAACTAACGGCACCAGCGTAAGCAGTGCCAGAACGATGCAGAGCTGGCCGAAATATTTCAGTACCGGCAGAGGTCGAACGGAATATCTCAGTGCACGCACTATTTACCCCGGCTCATTTCAATTCTATCGTTGATATTGACTCCATATCCGGTTCTTAATAATCATATGAACTTAGAGATGCAAGTCAGATACTAAGTATATATATCAACTACAACCTATTATAGCTCTTTTAAAGAGGTGGTAACATGATGTTTTCTTGTCTTTCATTTTAGATAAAGGAACATGAAACGGAGTATTGTGAAGACTAATCATGCGCTAGGGAGAGCGCATTTTAAATAAGGCTGATGTGAGTTATATATCTGAGCACTGCGAGCCGGTAAAGTGGAGCTGGGGTGACAATAGACAGAACTTTTGGCTTCGCCTTCGCCCTCACTATTTAGCAATCATGGTCAGAATTTGCTTAGAGGTCAAATTGTCAAGATTCCCGTCAAAAGGTCAAAAGTACAGTCAAGTGGTTGGTCAATCAGTCAGTCAAATAGTCAAGTGACGGAAATTTTCTGCAGCACAGGAAGCACAGAATGAAGGAAATATCAAGAGTAAAAAAACTAGAAGTAGCGCAGTATTACATCTTAGGCTATCCCTATAGTGATATAGAGAATCGGTCGGGCGTGTCGCATGGCAGCATCGTAAATATCGTCAAGGAACTGGAATACG
>JAUVXS010000073.1 GCA_030603485.1 Dehalococcoidia bacterium | reverse complement strand
CATCTTTTTTGACTATGGTATTGATAGCACCAATCGAATTGGCCAGGTCATCAACCTCATCTAAGAACGGTAAAACTGCCTCTTTATAGGGCACGGTTACGTTAGCTCCAAGATTCTGGTCTTCTTTTATTTTAGCTACTGCAGGTTGAAGTTTTTCCGGTTTTGTTTCCCACAACTCATAACGAATATCAAGTTGATAATGATCCAGGGCAGCTTGCTGGAAATCAGGAGAGATAGAATGCTTAAGAGGATAACCGATGAGACCTATGTACCTTGACATTACTCTTTGTTCCTTAAGCTATCCAGAAAACCCTCGAGAATAAAGGCAGCTGCCATAGCATCTACTTCGGCTTTAGGTGGTGAAAGGCGGTAATGTTTAGCTCCTTTTTTTGCCCTGGAGCGCAGTTTACTTCCCTTGCCACCAGCCTCGGTCTTCAATCGCTCGGCGGCTTTGGTAGAGAGTCGTTCATCCCATAGTTGCACGTCAAGCTGGTTAAGCTTGCTTTGCTTCGCGTGCCATGACAATTTGTCAGCGAAAGCTGTTACCTTAATGGCTTGCTTTCCCAGCTCGCCATTTAAAAGGCGCGGCAAGCCAACTACAATGCGCTCTACCTTGTACTGCTCCACAAGCTTGAAAATCTCATTTATAAGGGCATCTTCATTTGTGCTGGCGAGCACGGTTAGCGGAGTAGCTAAAATCCCCTGGGGGTCGCTTATGGCCACCCCGGTTCTCTTATCTCCAATATCTAGTCCTAAGCTGCGCATTTCACCCTCACCTTCCATTCTGAACCCTTCACCTCTGGTCATTCTGAGCAAAGCGAGGAATCTTAGACCCTTTGCTAGCCTCTGCGCTACACACAGAGCTTCGGTTCAGGGTGACAAAATAAACAATCTCAGGAAGTCTGGCTCGCAATGACACTTTTGACTAATTTCAGAGCTTCGTCAACCCTGGCGGCATCCTTTCCGCCAGCTTGAGCCATAGCAGCCTTGCCACCACCACCCCCTCCGGTAACCCTGGCCACTTGATTAATAATATTGCCAGCATGAAATCCCCTAGCTATCAAGTCAGGAGTCACCATAGCCAGAAAGTTAGGCTTACCGTTATAAACTGTCGCCAAGACTACTATGGCGCTCTTTAGCCTGTCTCTCAATATATCGCCCATTTCCCTGAGGATAGGCATGGTCAATGGTGGCACATGGGCAGCCAGAACCGTCACGCCGCTCACCTGCTCCGCCTGCCCAGGCAAATCCTCCACTATTCTGCGCGATAGCTCCCTTTCCAGTGAAAGCACTCTCTTTCGCTCTGCTTCCAGTTCGCTAATGAGAGCTTTCACCTTGCCAGGAACCTCTTCGAGCGAGCCTTCTATGTCCTTGGCTACTTCCTGCAAGGCAGTTAAGCGCGATTCAATTAGAGATTCACCTTTTCTTCCCGTTACTGCTTCAATACGATGCAGTCCTGTGCCGATGCTGCTTTCACCGGTTATCAGGAAAATGCTAATTTCTCCCGTTGAACTGACATGAGTACCACCACAGAGTTCTTTACTTATTGCTGGCTCTCCGATTTCCAGCATCCGCACTTCTTCTCCGTACTTTTCTTCAAATAAGGCGATAGCACCCTCAGCGATGGCCTGCTGATAAGGGAGTATTTTTGCTTCCACTGTCAAGTTCTGGCGTATCCACTCATTGACCTGCAGCTGAATCTCATTGAGTTGCTTCTCAGTTAAAGGTGCCAGGTGGGAGAAATCAAACCTGAACCTTTCCGGCTCTACCAATGAACCTTTTTGCTCAATACGCCTGTCCACTATCTGTCTTAGAGCAGCCTGGAGGAGATGAGTAGCAGTGTGGTTGCGAGCAATATCCAGCCGGCGGGCAAGATCAACCTTGGCTTCCACTTGGTCACCAACAGATATACTGCCTTCAACAACTTTTCCCTGGTGTATAATCACATCGGATGAAGTTCTAATAGTATTTGTGACGGCTATTTTTGCCTTTTGGTTGCTGATTTCGCCGCTATCGCCCACTTGCCCGCCCATCTCGCCGTAGAAAGGAGTTCTATCAAGCACCAAAACAACCTCATCCCCCTCAGAAGCATTTTGTACCTGCTGCTCTTTGGCTGTCAACGCAATCGCCCTGGCCTGAGAAGAGTCCACTTCATAGCCTACGAATTTTGTGCTTGTGTTAACCTTTGCTGAAGCTCTTGTAGGGGTAAAGGATTTAAGGTTAGCCCGAGCCCTTTCTCGCTGCTTTTCCATTTCAGACTGGAAACCTTCCCAGTCTAAGGAGAGGCCTTTCTCTCTGGCAATTTCGGCGGTTAGCTCTGGGGGAAAGCCATAGGTGTCGTAAAGTCTGAATACCTCTGCCCCTGCCAGCTCCTCCCTCCCTTGAGCTACAGCTTCGCCGATGATGTTTTCCACAAAGTTCAGTCCGGTATCTAAGGTGGTGATGAACTTTTCCTCCTCAACTCTGATTACTTCGGTAATCAGGTTCTGATGAGCCATAAGCTCGGGATATATGTAGCTCATTGTGCTAATGACAACTTCAGCCATTTCATTAAGGAAAGGGTCATTTAATCCCAGTTTCCTGCCGAAGAGCGAAGCCCGCCTGAGTATTCGCCGCAGGACGTATCCCCTGCCTTCGTTGGAAGGCATTACGCCATCGGCGATAAGGAAGGCACTGCCGCGTGAATGATCAACAACGATTCTAATAGCCCGGTCGGTATTTTCGTCCCGACCATATTCTTTCCCGGATGAGCGGCAAATGCGGTCTACCAAAGGGGAAAACAAGTCCGTTTCATAAGGGAAGGGCTTGCCCTGGATAGCGGCTAAAGTCCTCTCCAGTCCCATCCCGGTATCAATGTTCGGTTTGGGCAAAGGAGTGCGTTGCCCGCTTTGGTCCTGATTGTATTGGGTGAATACCAGGTTCCATATCTCGGAGAAGCGACCGCAGTCGCAATTAGGCCCACATTCGGCTTTACCACAACCAAACTTTTCACCCAGGTCGTAATGAATTTCACTGCATGGTCCACAGGGACCGGAATCGCCGACCGGTCCCCAGAAGTTATCCTCTTCGCCGAATCGCAGTATCTTCTCAGGGGGGACGCCAACCTCTCGCCAATAGGCGAAGGCTTCATCATCGTCAAGGTAAATGGTTATCCAGAGTCGCTCCTCAGGCAGTTTCAGATACCTGGTAACAAATTCCCAGGCCCAGGAAATAGCTTCTTTTTTAAAGTAATCACCGACACTGAAATTACCCAGCATCTCGAAGAAGGTAAGGTGTTTGCTATCACCCACCGAATCTATATCAGTGGTACGGAAACACTTCTGGCAGGAAGCTAATCGTCGGCCAGGTGGGGACTCCAATCCCAGGAAATATGGCTTAATTTGTACCATGCCAGCGCTGGTCAATAGCAAAGTAGGATCCCTGTGAGGCACCAGGGAAGAGCCGGGGATAGTCTTATGCCCCCTATCCTGAAAAAAACTCAGAAAGGCTTGTCTAAGTTCGTCACCAGTCACTTGTCAGTCACCCTCTTGATTTTAGAAGGTGTCAGCTTTAATGTCAATCAGGCTGTAAAAGAGCGAAAAGATTTTTCCCGCAGATTCTATAATAGAGCCCACTTAATGTTGACAAAACAGTACAGATTTATTATCATATAAAATAGCCATTGACCCTTGAGGCAGTGAGCTTAAGAATCGGATAGTTAAAAGTCCGCTTGGATCGGCGGTGACCGAGACGGACAAGAAGAGTTGTCTCGATAACCCTCTCGGTGATGCCGGGAGGGTTTTTGATTTATGGTTATGTGTGGCGCTATAACGGATGTTCCAGGAATCAAGGTCGGCCATTATACCGATAAGCAGGCAGTGACCGGCTGCACAGTGATACTTTGTGAGCAAGGGGCTGTGGCCGGCGTTGATGTCAGTGGTTCATCGCCGGGGACCAGGGAAACAGACCTGCTGCGCCCGGGAAATTTGGTGGAGAAGGTTCAAGCTATCGTTCTCAGTGGAGGCAGCGCTTTTGGACTGGATGCTGCTGGCGGGGTCATGAGGTACTTGGAGGAGCGAGGATTTGGCTATGAGACTGGCGCCGGGAGGGTGCCAATTGTACCTGCCGCCATTATTTTCGACCTGAATATAGGTGATTCTAAAATCAGACCCGGAGCTAACGAAGGCTATCAAGCTTGCCTGGCCGCTACTGATATCGAAGTGGCTGAGGGATGCGTTGGCGCTGGTACCGGGGCAACAGTGGGCAAGATTCTCGGCATAGAGAGAGCAGTGAAAAGTGGTTTGGGGACTGCCAGTCAAAAAATAGCTGGAGATATTGTGGTAGCTGCCCTGATAGTGGTAAATGCCGTTGGAGATGTGATTGAACCCGGAACGGGGAAGATTCTGGCTGGACCTCGCAAGGCGGACGGAAGCGGATTCTTATCCACAACCGAGCTGTGGAAAGGCGAGTTTAGAGAAGCAGGTCCGCCTTTTAATACTGTAATCGGTGTAGTAGCTACCGATGCC
Source organism: Dehalococcoidia bacterium (assembly GCA_030603485.1). Classification (GTDB taxonomy): domain Bacteria; phylum Chloroflexota; class Dehalococcoidia; order GIF9; family AB-539-J10; genus RBG-13-51-36. The sequence continues at coordinate 4,296 of JAUVXS010000073.1, read as the reverse complement.
AGACTTAGTAAAGGTGAAGCAAACAGATTAGCCCGTGTGGCACAGGTTGGCATTGCTCGCGCTATTGACCCATGTCACACCATGCATGATGGCGATGCTTTATTCGCGTTGTCCCTAGGTGAGAAGGAAGCCGACGTTAGTGCTCTAGGGGCAGCGGCGGCCGAGGTTGTCGCCGAAGCCATAGTTAGAGCAATTCAAAAGGCGGAAACTTTAGCTGGTGTGCCAGCGGCTAAGGACGTAAGCAAATGCTAAAGATAGGCTTTATTGGCGCCGGAACGACAGGCACTGCCCTGGCAGTGAGGCTTTCTCAAAAGGGATGCCCGGTGGTGGCTGTATCCAGCCGAACCCTGTCCTCGGCACAGAAACTAGCAGGGCTGGTGCCCAATTGCGGGGTTTGCCATACAGCTCAAGAGGTGGCAGAGGCTGCTGGGCTGGTCTTCATCACCACGCCTGACGACGTTATAGCCCAGGTATGCACCGAAGTTCAGTGGCATGAAGGACAGAGCGTCGTGCATTGCAGTGGCGCGCATTCAGTGGACATTCTGGACCCAGCAAAGAAACTTGGGGCTGCTGTTGGCTCCTTTCACCCGTTGCAGACTTTTGCCGATGTTGACCAGGCCATAGAAAACTTGCCCGGCTCTACCTTTGCCCTGGAAGCCCGAGAGCCACTGCTGTCAACGCTAAAGGAGTTGACTTCTCTACTGAACGGCAACTGGGTGGAACTTAAGCCAGGTGATAAGGTGCTGTATCATGCAGCAGCCGTTTTCGCCTGTAATTATATGGTGACCCTGGTTAAGTTGGCTCTGGACTTGTGGCAAGATTTCGGGGTGTCGCAAAAAGAGGCGACCAGGGCCTTGCTGCCCTTGCTCAGAGGAACGATAAACAATATTGGCAATATTGGCTTGCCTGACTGCCTCACCGGGCCTGTTGCCCGCGGGGATTCAGGAACTATAGAGAGGCACTTGAGCGCTCTTGAGACCAGGAGTCCCTCTTTGCTCACTACCTATAAGGAGCTAGGACTTCAGACCATTCCTATTGCTTTAGCCAAAGGCAAAATCGATGCACAGAAGGCAGAAGAGATGAAAGCCTTACTTTCTTTGGAAAGAAAGTAAGTAAAGAAAATTCACGCCCAGGGAGGGAGAAAATGAGAACTATGCTGAAAAGTAAGATCCACAGAGCCCGGGTTACTCAGGTCGATTTAGAGTACGAAGGCAGTATCACTATTGACAGGTCTCTTATGGAAGCCAGCGACATCTTGCCCTTCGAAAGGGTGGAGGTGCTGGACATTAACAACGGAGCCAGGTTAAGCACTTATGCTATCGAAGGTGTAGCGAATTCCGGGATTATTGGTATCAATGGTGCTGCCGCCAGACTGGTGGCAAAGGGCGACATAGTTATCATTCTCGCGTATTGCCAGGTTCCTGATGATGAGGCAATCAGCATGACTCCAAGCATAGTTCGTGTGGGTAGGCAAAATAAAATCATTGAGCCTTTACCTGTAGTCCCTCTCCGTGGATGGCGGCGAGATGAAGTTGGTGGGAAGGAGAAAGAGAAGATCCTGAGCACTAAATACCAAATGCTGAACAAAATAAAGGAAAAATTTGATTCCTCTCATCAAAATCCCAATGAAAATTAAATGGTCTGAATTTAAGAATTTGAAATTCGAATTTGTTTCGGGTTTAGATATTAGGATTTAGGCTAAAGGAGGCAGACAATGCGAGTTACTATTACCGAGATAAAAGAGATGAAGCAAAGAAAAGAGAAGATACCTATGCTTACCGCTTATGACTATGTGACGGCCAAGATGGTTGATGAAGCTGGTGTGCCTTTGATATTGGTTGGGGATAGCTTGGGGATGGTTATGTTGGGTTATGAGTCAACCATCCCGGTGACCATGGAGGAGATGATTCATCATACCAAAGCTGTAGTGAGGGGAACTAAGAAGGTCTTAATAATTGGCGATATGCCGTTTATGACCTATCATATCAGCGTCTCCGATGCTTTATCTAATGCTGCCAGGTTTATTCAGGAAGGAGGGGCGCAGGCGGTGAAGTTGGAGGGTGGCGAGGTCGTTGCTGAAAAAGTCAGACGCCTTGTTGACTGTGGCATCCCGGTCATGGGGCATATTGGGCTTACTCCACAATCTATGCATCAATTGGGAGGATTCAAAGTGCGTGGTAAGGCGGTGGAGGAAGCCAGAAAGTTGCTTAACGATGCCCGTATTTTGGAGGAAGCTGGCGCTTTTGCCATCGTTCTGGAATGTACTCCAGCACCTCTTTCCAAACTGATTACTCAGAAGCTGGCTATCCCCACGATTGGAATCGGCGCCGGACCTGATTGTGATGGTCAAGTCCAGGTAATCAGCGATATTCTGGGACTTTACACCGACTTTGTGCCCAAGCATGCCAAGCAATATGCCAGGTTAGCCGGAGAAATTAAGAATGCTGTTGCCGATTACATGTCTGAAGTTAAATCTCTTAGTTTCCCAACTACGGAGCAGAGCTATACTATGGATGAGAGCCTTATCAAACAACTAAAGGCTGAAAGCTAGCGGTATGCAGGTAGTAGGGCCTATACTCGAGATAAGGGCATTAAGGCAGAAGCTCAGCGGCACAGTGGGCTTCGTTCCCACTATGGGCTTTCTTCACGAAGGTCATCTGGCTTTAGTAAAGCAGGCCAGGATGGAAAATTCCGCCGTTATTGTTAGCATTTACGTTAACCTCGCTCAATTTGGCCCCAGGGAAGATTTTCGCGCTTATCCCCGAGACCTTAATCGGGACCTGGCGTTGTTGCGGGGAGAGGACGTCGATATCGTCTTTGTCCCCTCCGATGATGAGATGTACCCACCCGAATTTAGTAGCTGGGTAGATGTGGAGAAGGTAACCGAGCGACTTGAGGGAGCATCTCGTCCGGGGCATTTCAGGGGCGTGGCCACCGTAGTGGCCAAGCTATTCAATATTGTCCAGCCATCCAGGGCTTACTTTGGACAGAAAGACGCCCAGCAGGTGATGGTCATTAAGAGAGTGGTGGCTGACCTCAACATGGGCATAGAAATTGTGGTTGTACCTACGGTCAGGGAGAGGGATGGTCTGGCCATGAGCAGTCGCAATATTTACCTTGGCCCTGGAGAACGCCAGGCAGCCACAGTATTGTTCAAGGCTCTTACATTAGCCCGACAGTTAGGGCGGGATGGGGAAAAGGACGCTGAAAAGATTCGCCGACAAATGGCCTCACTTATCCAGACAGAACCTCTCGCCCAAATTGACTATGTCAGCATTGCTGATTCCGAAACACTGGAAGAATTGAGCTTGCTCGACCGCCCGGCATTGGCCTGCCTCGCTGTCAGGATAGGCAAAACGAGATTGATAGATAACCTACCCCTGGAATAGGGGCCCCGCTGGTATTAGCGCTGTGAATTTATTGCTATGGGCGGTCTGTCCTATCTTTGATGTGTTGCTTCAATTCTCATCTTGTTCTCTTGTAATGTCTTCTATTTGAGGCTCCTTGGGGGTATAATTGAATTATTGGGAAGCCAATGAAAAGAATCCTTCTTATTTAAGGAGATGAAGTATGAAGATAATACTTAGTTTGAAGAGACATCATTACCTGGCAAAATTTAGCATCTTTTTGATTACGGCAGCCTTAATTGTGGGGATGGTAGGCTGTAGTGGTTCTCATAACCTCACTATCGACAGTACCGTTGGAGGGTCGGTAACCCACCCTGGAGAGGGGACTTTTACCTATTACGAGGGAACAGTGGTCATCCTGGCGGCCAAGGCTGAGGAGGGATACCACTTTGTTAACTGGACTGGTAATGTGAGCACTATTGCTAATGTCGAGGCTGCCACAACCACCATCACCATGGGCGGCAACTACTCTATAACCGCCAATTTTAATCGATACATCGTCCAGGTCGCCACAGGCGCCGCTCACACGGTGGGGGTTAGGGGTGACGACACGGTGGTTGCCGTGGGGTGGAACGACTACGGGCAGTGCAATGTTGGCAACTGGACGGACATCGTCCATGTCAGCGCAGGCGCCGCTCATACGGTGGGGGTCAGGTCCAACGGCACCGTGGTCGCCGTGGGATATAACAACGACTTGCAGTGCAATGTCGACGGCTGGACGGACATCATCCAGGTCGCCGCAGGCGACTTTCACACGGTCGGGCGTCAGTCCGACGGCACCGTGGTCACCGTGGGAGGAAACTCCTCCGGGCAGCGCGATGTCGGCGACTGGAAAGATATCATTGGAGTCGCCGCAGGCTGGTATCACACGGTGGGGGTCAAGTCCGAC
>JAUVXS010000012.1 GCA_030603485.1 Dehalococcoidia bacterium | reverse complement strand
AGGCATGCCGGTCGCTTCGGGAGGAAGGCGTGACCACGGTCCTGGTGAACTCGAACCCGGCGACCATCATGACCGACGAGGGCATCGCCGATATCGTTTATATCGAGCCGCTCACTGTGGAAGTCCTGGCCCGCATAATTGAAAGAGAGCGTCCCGATGGGCTATTGCCTACACTTGGAGGGCAAACAGGGCTTAACCTGGCAGTGGAATTAGCCGATGCTGGCATACTGGATAAATATGACGTGAGGATGCTGGGAACACCCTTAGAGACGATAAAGAAGGCTGAGGAGAGGTCTTTATTTAAGCAGCTGCTTGTTGATATTGGTGAGCCTGTGCCCGCAAGCGCCACAGTGAAGTCAGTAAAGGAAGCGAAAGAACTGGCAAACTCGATTGGTTTGCCTCTCATTATCCGCCCTTCTTACACTTTAGGCGGCACTGGTGGTGGCATTGCCCACACTATGAAAGAGCTTGAGCAGATTGTTGCTAGTGGCCTGGATTCCAGCATGAGCCACGAGGTCCTGGTGGAACAGTGTGTCTTAGGCTGGAAGGAACTAGAATACGAAGTTATGCGGGATGCTGCCGATAACAGCATTACCGTGTGTAACATGGAAAACATTGATCCTATGGGGGTACATACCGGGGATAGCATTGTAGTAGCCCCCAGCCAGACTCTCACCGATAAAGAGTATCAGATGCTCAGGTCAGCCAGTCTGAGAATCATAAGGGCTTTAGGAATCGAGGGTGGCTGTAATATACAGTTTGCCTTGACCCCCAGTCCAATAGTGGCGGAGAAATGGGCCCCGGACCAGAAGGGGGTTGCTAAAAGCGAATATTATGTAATTGAAGTTAACCCACGTGTCAGCCGCAGTTCGGCTTTAGCCAGTAAAGCTACAGGTTATCCTATTGCCCGGGTGTCTGCCAAAATAGCTATAGGCAAGAGGCTTGATGAAATATCCAATAAGGTTACAGGTAAGACATTGGCGTCTTTTGAGCCAGCCCTGGATTATTGCGTAGTCAAGATTCCCAGATGGCCCTTTGATAAATTTGCTTTGGGTGACCGAAAAATTGGCAGCCAGATGAAAGCCACTGGTGAGGTAATGGCCATTGACAGGTGTTTTGAGGCTGCTCTGCAAAAGGCAGTGCGCTCCTTAGAATTTAGCAAACGCACTCTTCTCTGGGAAGACCCCAGTTGGAGTAAAGGGGAAGGGCTTAATTCCTACCCGCTTCACCCTAACGACTTAAGACTATGGGCGATTATGGCGGCGCTGCGAAGGGAAGCCACTCCCGAAGAGCTTTCCCAGGCCACTGGGATAGACCCCTGGTTTATTTATAAGTTCCAGAATATTGTGGACATGGAGAGGCGGCTCCTTTCTGAACCGTTGAAACCGGAGCTTCTATGGGAGGCGAAGAGGCTAGGTTTTTCTGACGAGCAAGTGGGCACTTTGGCTGATAGGTTGCCGGAGCAGATAAGACAGACTCGCCACGAATGGCAAATCCGCCCGGTGTACAAGATGGTGGATACCTGTGCTGCCGAATTTGATGCTGAGACTCCTTACTTCTACAGCACTTATGAGAAGGAGAATGAAGCCGAGCCTTTGGAAGGGCAGAAGGCTGTAGTTATCGGCAGTGGGCCTATACGCATCGGGCAGGGAATTGAGTTTGACTACTGCTGCGTCCATTCAGCCTGGGCGCTTCAAGAAGCAGGAATCAAGAGCATTTTGGTCAATTCTAATCCCGAAACAGTTTCCACCGATTTCGACACCAGTGACCGCCTCTACTTCGAAGCGTTAGATGAGGAAAGTATCCGAGATATACTCGAGAATGAGAGCGATAACGGTTCTGCTCCAGCATCTATCGTCCAGCTCGGTGGACAAACACCCATTAATTTGGTTGGGCTCTTAGCCCGCAACAATCTACCAATACTCGGCTCGAGTGCCGAAGCTATAGACGTCGCTGAAGACCGTCATCGCTTTGAAGATTTCCTGGACAGATTAGGTATTCCTCAGCCGCCGGGGGCTGGAGTGACATCCGTTGAAGAGGCGCGCAATGTAGCCAAGACCCTGGGTTATCCTGTGTTAGTGCGCCCTAGCTATGTCCTGGGGGGCAGGGCTATGGAAATTGTGTACAACGAACCTGAGTTAATCCGCTACCTGACACTGGCTCTGGAGATGGATAGCCAGCATCCTGTGCTTATTGATAAATACTTCCAGGGTAAAGAAGTCGAGGTAGATGCCATTTGCGACGGGGAAAAGGTTCTTATCCCTGGCGTGATGGAGCATATTGAAAGAGCTGGCGTACATAGCGGTGATGCCTTGTCTATCTACCCGGGAATCAATCTCACTCAAGACGAAGTATATGCCATGGTGGATTATAGCACCAGAATTGGACTGGCTCTGGGAATTAAAGGGTTGATGAACGTCCAGATGGTAATCATGAGGGAAAATGGCCGCTCAACGGTATATGTTTTTGAGGTAAATCCCCGAGCCAGCCGAACCGTGCCTTTTATCTCCAAGGTAACCGGCGTGCCCATGGTAAGAATTGCCACGAAGGTAATGGCTGGCATTAGCCTCGAGGAACAAGGCTATGAAGGTGGGTTATGGAAGAGACAAAAGTTGGTAGGTATAAAGGCTCCTGTTTTCTCTGTGTCCAAATTGATTGGAGTGGATAGCTACCTAGGTCCTGAGATGAAGTCCACAGGTGAGGTTATGGGGATTGATTACAGCTTTGAGGCGGCCCTGGTTAAGGCACTTTTAGCTGCCGGATTGATGCTACCTCAAGGAAGTAGTCTGCTACTTAGCATTGCAGACAAGGATAAGGATGAATCCTTGCCTCTGATTAAGCAATTGCATTCCCTTCACCACGAGCTCTACGCCACGGAGGGGACCGCCGCGATGATTGAGTCTATGGCGCTCCCGGTAAAAATGGTGACCAAGAAGCTAAGCGAGGGGCATCCCAACGTTATTGATGTTATTCAAGATAATTCTGTGAGCGGAGTAATCAATACTATCACTGGAGGGCGCATTCCGCTAAAAGATGGATTCGCTATCAGGCGTGCCGCCGCAGAAAAGAGGATACCATGCTTCACCTCACTGGATACTGCTCGGGTAGCTATAGGAGCGTTGGCAGAGAGTAGCCAAACCTTTAACGTTCAACCACTCAGGGAGTATCTAAAGAGCAGAAAATAACGGACAGAGTATAGGATAAATTCTTAACATGAAACAAAACTTGTGCACCGTAGTTTCTAATGTGGAGGTCATGCCTGACATACACCTCATGTGGATTAAGACACCAAATATAGCTTGTTCAGTGCTGCCCGGGCAATTCATCACAGTGCGGTGTGGAGACTTTACATTGCGTCGCCCTTTCAGCGTTCACCAGGCCTCTCCCTTGATGGGAGAGGATTCAGGTGAGGGTGAGATTGCCCTCCTGTTCAAGGTAACGGGCAAAGGCACCCTCTGGCTGTCAGAGCGACAAACAGGTGAGGGAATAGACATTCTTGGCCCTCTAGGTGAGGGGTTTAGCATTGCCCCGACAAAGTCGGGGCAATCTAAGCACTTGCTGCTGGTGGCTGGGGGAATTGGCATTGCTCCTCTGGTTTTATTGATGCAGTATGCTTCGTCACAGCACCAGATAACTTTAATTCATGGGGCGAGCACTGCTAATCAACTCTATCCTTCGGCCCTGCCCAAGATAGGCCCTTCTTCTGCGGGCAAGAAGCGAAGCAAACTCTCGCCTTTACCAACAGGAGTTCAATTCATTCCCGTCACCGAGGATGGCAGCATGGGTAAGAAAGGTATGGCCACCGATATTCTTCCTGATTTCTTAGACTGGGCTGACCAGGTGTATGCCTGTGGTCCGTTGGAGATGTATGAAGCGATGGCAGAAATGTCATTGCCAGCCCTGAGTATAGCCGAAGGGCGAAGCAATCTCAAACTAAGAAAATGTCAGGTTTCCCTTGAGGTGCGGATGGGGTGTGGTTTCGGAGCTTGCTATGGCTGCACTATAAATACCAATCAGGGTTTAAAACAGGTATGCCGTGATGGACCTGTATTTGAGTTAGACGATATCATATGGCAGGAGGTAAGGATATGACCCCCGCTCCGTCATTGCGAGCGAAGCGAAGCAGTCTCTTTGGAAGGAGGTAAGAATATGACCGTAGTAACCAAGGATATCGCCATTCAATCAAAAGGTAATTGCGACATTATCGACATAACCCCTCAGGTGGCAAAGATTTTGGAGGAATCTGGGGTTAATAGCGGAATAGTCACTTTGTTTATAGTCGGTTCAACGGCGGGAATAACCACTATAGAGTACGAGCCAAATCTAGTTTCCGATTTTAAGAATATGTGGGATAGGGTGATACCCCGGAATATTCCTTATGAGCATGATAAAACCTGGGGGGATGGGAATGGCCATTCCCACGTGCGTGCCTCGCTTCTCGGAGCTTCACTAATAATACCTTTTGTAAACAAGAGGTTAACTCTGGGCACCTGGCAGCAGATAGTTTTCGTTGATTTTGATAATCGCCCCAGGCGCAGAGAGATTATTATTCAGATACTAGGAGAATAATATAAGATGTACTTGCCCAATTTATTGGGCTTTGTAGTCGGTCAATTTATTGAGCACGCCTGATAAATCAGGCAACTACAAAAATCTGGGCGATGCGGCAACAATCTGATTGCACATTCTGACGAACTATTAATTCTTTCCTTTGCCCCGACAGAGTCGGGGCCTGAATGTCTTGTTTCTTCTTTGCCCGAGTTGTCAGTGGGAACGAAAACTGCTAGATTTATTCTAATGGCTTATCAACGCATAGTGGCTAAATTCGGCACAGGCTTCCTTACCTCAGGCACTGACCATCTTGACTTGCAAGTTATGTCAAGTTTGGTAGAGCAGATATCCCGTCTACACCGCCAGGGGAAGGAGATAGTAATAGTTTCTTCTGGAGCCGTTGCCTCGGGAAGGCAGCAGCTTAAAAAGGTTCCAGAACGTAAAAACACTCCTTTCAAACAGGTCCTGGCTTCGGTGGGCCAAAGCCACCTCATGTATACCTATGAACAACTTTTCAGCCAGTATGATATAACCGTAGCCCAGGCATTGCTCACGAAGGAAGGCCTTTCCGACCGCAGTGGCTATCTTAATGCTCGTAATACCTTACTGGCCCTTATCGAGCTTGGCATAATTTGCATTGTCAATGAGAATGACGTTGTCGCCATTGACGAGATTGAAGAACTTAAATTCGGGGATAACGATAACCTTTCCGCCATGGTGGCTAACCTGATTGATGCTGACCTTCTAGCATTGCTAACCGACATCGGCGGCTTATATACTGCCGACCCGCGCTACAATCCTCAAGCGCAACATATTCGCCGGGTGGACAAGATTGACGCCGAAATCAAACGCATGGCCAGCGCTACTGCCGGTCGCCAGGGCATTGGAGGCATGACGACCAAGATTGAGGCAGCCAGACTAGCTACTTCTTCAGGTGTAAACGTAGTCATCGCCGATGGGCGAGAACCTGACATACTGGTGAGGATTAGCCAGGGGGAAGATACAGGCACTTTCTTTCCTGCGCAGGTGAATAAGATGGAAAGCAAAAAGAGGTGGATGCTCAGCGGGCTGGCTTCCAAAGGCAATGTCAGGGTGGACAAAGGCGCTGTCTTGGCCCTCAAGGAGCACAATAAGAGCCTACTCCCTGCGGGAGTCATAAGAGCAGAGGGCGATTTCCACCGCGGCGATATTGTGGACATCCTCGACGAGCAGGGTAAACGCATTGGCTGCGGTATCGTCAACTATAGCTCTTCTGATTTAGCTATCATCGGAGGGAGGCATTCCGACAAAATCCTCAGCCTCCTCGGCTACGACTATGGTGACGAGGTGGTTCACAGGAATAATATGGTAATATTGTGAACGGTGTTAAAAGAGACTTTGAGGAGTATAAGTGAATAGTCATCTCATAAAAATCTTTGAGGACGAAGAACTTAAAACAAAGATACAAAAGAAGCTGCCATACTTGTTCAACATTGCCGAGAGCTCCCGTAGGGGAAGGACTCGTCCCCTCCCACCTTGCGGGAGTTCTCTTCCTCCCTCACGCCAGGGGAGGGAGAATTATATAAGGTTTTGCAATTGACTATAGAAGGAGTAAAACTATGGAATCAGCCATAAAAGAACTGGAGGAGAAAGGAAAGGCAGCTAAGGCAGCCTCCAGGAGGCTGGCGTTTCTTTCCACCGAGGTTAAGAATAAGGCATTGCTCAATACTGCTGAAGCTCTTATTGATAAGCAGGATGACATTCTGGCTGCCAACAAGATTGATTACGAGGAGGCTAAGTCTTCGGGGATGAGCGGGGCTATGCTCGACAGGCTTATGCTTTCGCCATCCCGCCTAGAGGGCATGGCTCAGGACACAAGAATGGTGGCTGCCTTGCCCGACCCGGTGGGCGAGATGTTTGATATGCGAACTTTGCCCAATGGTTTGCAGATAGGTAAAAAGCGAGTGCCTTTAGGGGTTATCGGTGCGCTATACGAGAGCCGCCCCAATGTGACCATAGATATATCAAGCCTATGCCTTAAATCGGGCAATGCCGTCATCCTTCGCGGTGGCAAGGAAGCTATAAATTCCAACATTGCCTTAGCCAGGGCGGCTCAGCAGGCTTGTGACCAGGCCGGGGTGCCCCAGGGGGCAGTCCAACTTATTGAGTCCCCAGAGCGAACTCTGGTCAATCACATGCTAAAAATGAGGGGAATCATTGACCTGATAATCCCCCGCGGCGGCGCCAGTTTGACAAAGCTTGTCTCGGAAAATGCTGCTATGCCGGTACTTACCGGCGGTATCGGTGTTTGCCATACCTATGTGGATAAGAATGCTGACCTGGATAAAGCGGTAGCCATTGCCTATAATGCCAAAGTCCAGCGCCCCACCGTGTGCAACGCCCTGGATTGCCTTTTGGTCCACAGTCAAGCTGCCGCAGCTTACCTGCCTATTCTTGCCAAAGAGTGGGCCAAGGCCGGGGTGGAAATGCACTGCGACAAGCGAGCCCTGGCCATACTTAAGCCCATTCAGTCCCTGAAGCCAGTCCCTGCCGTCGATGAGGACTGGGGGAAGGAATTCCTGTCCTTGACCGCGGCTATCAAGGTGGTTGATTCTCTAGGTGAGGCTCTGGAGCATATTGAGAAATACGGCTCGGGGCACTCCGAGGCTATCGTCACCGAGGACTATTCAGCGGCAATGCGCTTTCTTAATGAAGTTGACGCTGCCTGTGTCTATGCCAATGCCAGCACTCGTTTCACCGATGGGGGGCAGTTTGGTTTAGGTGCCGAGATAGGCATAAGCACCCAGAAATTTCACGCCCGCGGTCCCATGGCTTTGAAAGAGCTAACCAGCTACAAGTGGATTATCTTGGGCAACGGTCAGGTTCGGCCTTAGCTTTCGTGTCATTAAGACAGAAGCATCACGAGCACGAGCCGTGCATTCTCAAGAGTTCGGCTCGGGAGAGCCAAACTGCCTTAACCTTCACGGATTCACGAGAGGCGGTATGCCTCCTGAGCCAGGGGATATGATGAGCCTGCATTAGTGCGGCGATGTGGAGTCGGGCCAGCTTTATCCTCAGGGTGTTCGGCAGGTCAATGACCTGGAATCCCAACCGGCCAGCGTGAACATGAAAGGCAGTCCAGCCATACACTGCAACGATGCCACCGTATTTCCCCTTGGCTACCTCTGCGGCAAGGAGTTGCAAGCCGCCCTTGAAATGGTAGATGAGTCCCCTCGGGAAGCCCCTCATCCCCAACCCCGAGCTTGACCGCAGTCTCTCGGCAATCCAAGCATTATTCAAGTGCAGTTTGATGACAGGGTCGCCAGGCCTGACCTCACAACCGTCCTCCAGCTTAATAGAACAGCCCTTGTGACGTCTTAGCTCAATGCAGATGATGCTGTTTCTTTCGAGAGGCTCGATACCGAGGGCTATTGCGTGAACTTTGTTTATGATGGGCAACATAGCCCGTATAATGGCTCCTAATAAAAGATATGCCATGTATCACCTTGGGAACTCATTTTCACCGCCTAATCACGCAGCATCTGCAGGCATAGCTCGCTGGAACGCCCGGCAATCCGGTCACTATTAATCCGCGGCTATTGCATTGACTGGTTTACGTTGGAGATGATGTTCTTCCACTTCCCCATATGACGGGAGCGGTCTTCCAGCGTGGTCACCAGTTCAACACGGATAGACGGGCAATCAACGCCCAGGGCATGTAACTTCCGTGCCAGTTGTTCCTTGACGGTACGAGCTGTGTTTCCATTCCCTTCCTCGAACATCAATCGCAAGCAGATGCCGTCCGGTTCATGGACCACCTGGTACTGCCGTATATCCGCGAAGCTTTCCAGAACGTTCCAAAAATGGACAGGATGAACGGCAACCTGTCTCCCCGCTCGACCTTGAAGGTAGAGAACATCGTCATTCCTGCCGTTGATGGCAAGAATACGTCGGAATGGCTGGCCACACGTGCACGGCTCGGGAGCCAGTACCATCATGTCAGATATTTCGTAGCGGATGACGGGCTGGGTGAAGCTAAAGAGACTGGTGAACAGAATCTTGTGCCCCAGAGTCCCGTCGGGCACAGGGCAGTTGTCCTCATCTACCACCTCAACAATACCCAAATCTTCGAAGATGTGCATCCCCTGGCCGGGGTTGCACTCCATAGCGCGGAGTCCCTCCTGAGTGCCATAGATGTCAAAGACAGAACTTTCCCATGCAGCCTGGAGTTGCTTCCTCAATTCGCTGGGCAGCGGTTCGCCGCCACCGGCGATAATAGAGGGATTGATATGCAAGCGACCTTGAAGCTGCTCTGTCACAAGCAGCCCAAGCATGGATGGAAAACCCCGAAGCATGTGGGGCTGAATGGAATTTAATCGCTGGACCAGCTCTTCGATAAGAGCAGTAGCCGGTAGCACGTGAAAACGGTAAAGGCCGATATCCATGCTTAGGGGGAGGCGATAACTATCGTGCAGAGGGCTGGGAGAGCCGATGGTAACAATCGTGGGGCGTCTCATTGAGAAGGGAACCACTCCCATCATGGCTGCAATCCGCATACTTGCCGCTTCCTGGATACTCCATTCTTTTCGATTGAATACTACCACCGTCTTCTGCCCGGAGCTACCTGCCGTAGTAAGCACACGATACTCGCCCAGATAATACTCGTCCCCGGAAACGTGGGCCATATGTTTCTGTAGTTGGGAGAGGCGCAACCGGGGGTCAGTGACAATTTCGTCGAAGTGTTGCATGTAGGTTTTTTTGTCCATGATAGGGAAGTCCTGGAGACTATAGGATTGACTCACCCGGTGTGTGCTGCATAACTCACGGTAAAAAGGAGACCGTTGAGTTACCCAATCAAGAAGCCTGGCTAGCCGGTGCTGCTGTAATTCCTCAAGCTTGGCGCGGGGCCAGCACTCATGTTTGATTAACGCCTGCCGATAAGCGATGGCTCGGGCCAGGTCTCCCAAGCGACGCAGTGTGTACGGCTCTCTCATCCAGCGTTGTCCTCGAATTACCTTCGGGAGATCATGTTCTCCCCACTGTCCCCCAAGCGTTCATCGGCTCCAGGTAATTCTCGGTTTTTAAAAACTACATCGTATTACTAGGTATTTTACATTATAAACTGGTCAATAGTTATTGTCAACTGTGTCGGGAATTCTTGCACTGAGAAACACTATTACAGGGACAATAGATTACAGGAGGAGTAGTCTGGGAAACAGAGTAAGTCTTCTCTGCAGCTCTTTTTGTCATTGTAAGAAGTGCCTAAGTCGAAGCCTTGGGCGCACCGAAGGGAAAGTGATCGAGGAATCTTATAGCACTAACACTGATCAGGCAGTAACTTATCTCAAAAGATGGAATCGTCAATTATGGTGGAGAAATTAATTCAATCTCAAAGAGTTTAGGCCACAACTTTCCGGTCACAAACAAGCGAGCAGCCTCTGCGTCATACGCAATGCCGTTGAGAACATCAGCCAGCTCACTGCGGTCTTCTGCGGTTAGTAGTCCTCTCAGATCTATCCACCCAATCACTCGCCCCGTCTGAGGTGCAATCCTTGCAACCCAGCCTGTTTGCCAAACATTGGCATAGATTTCCCCTTGGATGTATTCTAATTCATTGAGCCTGGTTACAGGACCATCATTGTCAAATACCTCAAGCTGACCGATTTCCTCAAATGTCTGTGGGTCTAAGAAATGCAATGTTGACGTACCATCACTCATGATTAAGCGTGTTCCATCATGTGTAATGCCCCAGCCTTCAGTTGAATAATTGAACTCTTGTAGTAACTCAAAACTGTTTTTGTCATAGACAAACCCAATATTGGATTGCCAGGTCAGCTGGATGATCTTGTCTCCATAAATGGTTATGCCTTCACCGAAAAACTGATCTGCCAGTTCACGAATTTGTAAAATACCTCCGGTCTCCAATTCCACTCTACGCAAAGTAGAGTATCCAAACCGCCCTGTTCCTTCATATAGAACGCCATCTTCGAAAACCAATCCTTCGGTGAAAGCATTGCGGTCATGGGGGTAGGTATTGACTATATTATGCGTATAGATAATGACATCTGAATTGCTAGGAACCGGGGATTCCGGAAGATTTGAGCAAGAGAAAACAAAAGCTGCTCCTAGCAATGCAAAGAGCCCCACGATGAATATCCTGAAGAGACGGTTCATGAAGATTACCTTACTTCCGACCTCCCCAATATCATGAAGTTAGAGTTCCCGTTTAAGATAAGGCCCTTCAAGTTTGCCTCTGCACTCTGAATAGCTTGTCTATTCCTTCCTGACCAGGGAAAGCGATTAATTAGCAGCTTCTTTGGAGAACGTTTTTCCCTCGGCAGTTCCCTGGATTTCCAAAAACTCGTTTTTGTCGGTCATAACTACATTGAAATCTACTTCAGCCCAGGAGTTCTCCTCATGACAAAGGTCGCGCAGCATATTGCCGTTTACAACGCCGGCGCTTGTGGCAGCGATTGCTTTATTCAGGGTAATCAGCTTTGTATTTCTACCACCACACAAAGGAAGAGTCAATCTTCTGTGTCGTGAATTTTTACCAAAAGCAGCAGGCTGGGAATACTTCGTGAGACTAATCTTCCTTCTTAGGAAAATCTGGTAAAGGGTCGCCAAAATATACTTTTGTATGGGGCCAGGGTATTTCTATACCCTCGGCATCAAGAGCTTTCTTGAGGCGAAGCCTCAACTCCCCCATTACTGCCCACTGCTCCATAGGTTTAACATCACCCAAAATCTTGATATCTATTCCGGAGTCGCCCAGATTATTAACCCTCAGCACCTGGGGAGGACTTTTGATTACTTTACGCCATTTTTCATCCTCAGCCAGTGCTTTGCCCACTCGGTTTATCACGCTTATGGCGTGGTCGAGGTCAGTGCCATATCCTACCGAGATATCGAGATTGACCCTGGAAAAGTGTCTGGTAAAGTTGCTGGCTACCCTGATCTCACCATTGGGTATATGGTGGACTATGCCATCCAGGTCACGGAGCACTGTTTTCCTAAGGTGTACCTCCTCCACCAGACCAGAAATATCGGCTACCTTGGCTACATCACCCACCCTGTACTGGTTTTCCAAGATGATGAAGGTGCCAGCGATGAGGTCTCTGATCAAGTACTGAGCGCCGAAGCCGATGGCTATGCCGACGATGCCGAAGCCAGCCAGAACTGGCGCGACGGGTACTCCCACCTCATCCAGTACCATCATTATGGCAACTATGACAATGAATAGCCGCCCCACCCCCTTGAAGATAGATAGAAGGGTATTCGTCCTTTTCTCCATCCCCCCTTTGCTTTCCTTATACTTGGTTCGGGCTACGCTACGGCGCACAATAGGTGGGAGAAACTTATTTAAGGCAAACCACAGCACAGCTCCCACTGCTACTATAATAAGGATGCGGATGCCATGGTCTATCAACCAAGTGACTACGGTGGCCCAACTCAATTCCGGCATTTGCTACCTCCGTTGCTCTATACTTTCTGCATAGATTAACTCTATATTATTTTAAACATAATTGAGCCCGCTGTATAGCCGCACTCCCTGAGAGCCTTGAAACTGAATTCAGATATCCTTTTAGCCTTCGATAACCTCCTTGGTACTGGGCACCCTGCCCAAGATACGCTCGTCAATGAGGGTAGCTGTATCCAGGGCTCGGCCCAGGGCTTTGAATAGGGCTTCGGCTTTGTGGTGGTCGTTGATGCCGCTGAGCACTTTGGCGTGGAGGTTAATTTTAGCTTCTGAGGCGAGGGAGACCAGGAAATGGCGAATTAAATCAGCGTCGAGATCGCCTATGCTGGCTTCGTCAAAGTCTGCCTCGATTATGCTGTAGACTCTGCCCCCAATATCCACAGCCACTACTGCCAGAGCTTCATCCATAGGTACGATAGCATGTGCCATACGAACAATGCCTTGCTTTCCTCTCAGTGCCTGGTTGAAAGCTTTGCCCAGCGCAATAGCCACATCTTCAACTACATGGTGCTGGTCGGGCCCTGACGCTGAGATTTTTATATCGAATACTCCGTGCTGGGCTAGCTGGCTAAGGAGGTGGTCGAACATTCTCAAGCCAGTGGTGATTTCAAATTGTCCGCTGCCGTCAATGTTGAGTTCCACCTTAATATTTGTTTCGGCAGTCTCACGAATTACTTTCGTTCTTCTTTCAGTCATGTTTAACCTCCTTTAATGCCTTAACCAGAGCATCAGTATCCTCAGGTCTGCCCACGCTGATTCGCAGGCAATCTTTCAATCTAGGAGTATCAAAATAGCGAACAAAGATGCCCCTTTTCTGCAATTGACGCCAAGTTTCCCTGGCCTCTCCTTCGGGCAGAGAACAGAGGATAAAGTTTCCCTGGGAGGGGTAAGGCTTTAGCCAATCCAGTTCCTTTAGTTTGCCAAATAACCGCTCCCGTTCCATAACTATCCTGGCAACGTTAGCACGAAGATACTCTATGTCGGCAAGGGAAGCTAGCACCGCAGCCTGGCCTGCGGCATTGGCATTATAGGGCTGCTTAATCTTCATCAGATAACCAGCAATTTCTACAGGGAAAAAGCCGTAGCCTATCCTTAAGCCGGCTAGCCCGGCCCATTTGCTGAAGGTGCGTAAGACTATCAGGTTAGGGTAAGCAGGCACCAGGTTGGCCATGGTCAAATTACTGAATTCAAAATAGGCTTCGTCCACGACAACAATTTTTCCAGTCCAACAAGTTCCATAATCTCCTTCTCGGTGGCGGTGTCGCCGGTGGGATTATTGGGTGAGGCAACAAAGATGACCTTTGTTTTCCTGGTCAATGCCTTCTTTATACCGGCCATATCAAGGGCAAAATCCTCACTTCTGGGCACATCAACTACTCGGCCCCCACAAACATCGGTGCTGAAAGGGTACATGCCGAATGTCGGTGGACAATTGATAACTTCGTCTCCGGGCTTGAGGAAAAGCCTGAGAATAAGGTCAATAAGCTCATCACTGCCCATGCCGCAAACAATGTGCTGGCGTCCCAAGCCGGTATATTCTTCTAAAGCCTTCCGTAGCTCTCTTTGCTCCGGGTCCGGGTAATGATGATAATAGGGATAAGTGGCCAGAGCTTGATAGACCTTTGGGGAACAACCATAAGGATTCTCGTTACCATCGAGCTTTATTACTTTATCCAAAGGCAGTTCGGCTCGCTGGCTCAAAATTTCTGTAGGCTCGATAGGGGTGTAACTCTTCATGGTCACGAGTTCAGGCCTGATAAGTTTTTCGATGTTCATTTCAACTAAAACCAAAAGTCAAAAATAAGAAATCAAAGTGACAAGTCAAAATGCAAAACTCTTTTGTTTTTACTCTGTATTTTTACCTTTTGCATTTTAATCTTTTACTTAGCTTTCAGCCTTCTTTTTATAGCCCGGGCGTGGGCATCAAGCCCTTCAGCTTCAGCTATTGCCACAGCAGCCTGGCTCAGTTCTCGCATGGCAGGCTCATCCAAGGTGATGATATTGGTAACCTTGAGGAAGTCTACAACACCCAGAGGAGAACCAAAACGAGCGCTGCCTCCGGTGGGTAATACATGGCTGGGACCGGCAACATAATCGCCCAGAATAACAGGCGAATTCTCGCCTATGAAAATACAGCCGGCATTGCGAACTTTGGAGACTAGAGCCGAAGCGTCGGATGCCATAATGGAGAGGTGCTCAGGAGCGAAGAGATTGACCAACTCCACTGCTTGGGCCATGTCGTCGACAAGCACAAGCATCCCTGCATCAATAGCCGTTCCGGCGGTAGAACGCCGCTTTAGTCTCCCCAGTTGTATCTCAATTTCCTTGTCTACCTGGTCAGCCAGGTCAGCCGAAGTGGTGATTAAAATTACTGAAGCCAGGGGGTCATGTTCAGCCTGAGCCAGGAGGTCGGCGGCACAAAGGGCAGGGTTTGCTTTCCCGTCGGCTACAATTATTATCTCGCTGGGACCTTCGAGTCCATCGACGTCCACTATGCCATAAACCATTTTCTTAGCCAGGGTCACAAAGATGTTCCCCGGACCACAAATTTTATCCACTCTGGGTATCGACTCAGTACCAAACGCCAATGCGGCAATAGCCTGAGCACCGCCAAGCTTAAAAATACGGTTGACCTTAGCAATGTCGGCAGCTACTAACGTGGGGGCAGGAATCCGTCCATCCTTACCGGGCGGTGAAACCATAATGATTTCCTTAACACCGGCCACTTTGGCTGGTATGGCCATCATCAACACTGAGGATGGATAGGCAGCGCTGCCACCAGGCACATATAGGCCAGCCCTATGTAAGGGCAGAATTTGCTGGCTTAAGTGCTTGTCGATAGGAAATACACCGGTTTTGTGCTCACAGGCAAGATGGAAGTCCCGTATTCTTCTGGCTGCAAATTCGAGGGCCGAGATGACTTTCTTATTTATTATGTCATAAGCGGCAACAACTTCCTGTTTATCTACTTCCAGGGAATCCAGTCGAACTCCCTCCAGTTTTTCAGTGTAACCAAAGAGAGCTTTATCACCTTTATCCCTAACTTCGCCGATGATACGGTCGATCACCTCTTGAACTGAGAGCTCTTCGCCAAAGACTTGCTTTATTTGAGCCGCTAGTCCCGGTGGCGTGGTGAAATGCTCCCAGGAATTTTCCCTGGTCAATAATTGTCTTGCTTTATTGAATCCTTTGACCCTTTTCATATCCATTAAAACCAAAAGTCAAAAACAAAAAATCAAAATGACAAATTAAAATGTAAATTTTCTATTTTTCCGCTCTGTATTTTCGATTTTTGCATTTTAATTTTTTATCTACCTTAGCCCCGCTCGCAATTTCTGTGTAAGGAACCCCATTTTCTCTTTTTTACTAGAAGATGCAAGACTATCTTTGTTCGCAATTAGACAAGCCGAAGACCGGAAAAGCACATCAATAATCTTTAATTTGTGCTGCTGGAGGGTCTTCCCTGTCTGGGCATTATCAATAAGCATATCGGCATCCTCGGGCAGAAAAGCCTCGCTCGCCCCCCAGGTTGGAATTAGCTTGTATGGGTTAATATGATTGTCTCGAAGATACTTATCGGCAACGTTTATATACTCCGAGGCCACTTTGAGAGGAGCCCCGATGTAGTCGGGGCTGCTCTGAACAAGCGACCTCAATTCATCAATGTCGGCCACAGGCATTTCCTGGCTCACGGCAGCGACAATTTTGACGGTGCCAAAGTCGAGAGCAAACAATTTCTTCACCGGGCTCGAGGGGAAGCGATAGAGATGTTCCCGCAGCCAATCCTCACCGGTTATGGCCAGGTCGAAATTGCCATTAGCCACTTGCAGAGGCATATCCTGAGGCCTGACTACTTTAATGCCAAGCCAGTCTAAATCAGCGGTAGGTCGGCGACTCGATGCCTCTTCAGAATACCCCTGAAGTGCCAGCCCGGCTCGCTTTAAAAATTGCGCAGTAGGTGCTTGCTGGTGCCCATCGGGCAAAGCCAGGTTGACTTCCTTTGCCTGCCACGAGGGACGAGGTCCCTTTAGTTCTTCAGGAGTATCAAGCTTATTTTCTATTGGTGTCTGCGGCTCAGCGATAAGCTTGGAGTCAAAACACATCAATATCTGGCTCAAATCCTTGTTCTCCAGGCTTTCTCGATTAGCTATTAGAAAGGCGGTAACGGGGAGTAACTTTTCGAGGGGAATTAAGCCTTGAGTTGCTATATGCGCTCCACTCTTTCCCCAGAGCACTGCCAAATCGGCATTTTCCGGGGGATAAGCTTCAGCAGCTCCCCACACCGGGAAAATCCTGAACCTTCTCATTCTGAGATTTAAGGCAAAAGCCTCAGCCAGATTAGGATACTCACTTACTATACGATAATCATTGCTCCGGGTTGATAATTCATTGAGACTGGTTATCCCCGCCTCAGCACTGGCAACTACATGTACACTGCCTTCGCCGTAATTGAGACTCGATATTTTCACCAGGGCTCCTGCTGGATATTTCACCAGGAATTCTTCAATCCAATCCAACCCACAAATACCCAGGTCGTAATTTCCTACAGCCACCTGTATGGGAATATCTTTTTCCTGAAGTATCTTAGCGGAAAGACTGGGAAACCTTGTCGAGCGAAGGCGATATTGCTTTGTTTTATCGCTATAATCCTGGAATCCCAGGGCTATCTCGGCAAGCAAGCTAGCTGTAGGCGATAGAAACCTGCCTTTAGGCAGGGCGAGTTTGATAGATTGATATTTCATAATGTCATTTCAAGCATTATCAGCAACGAGGCACAACCATCTGCTTATTATGGGCGACTTTAAACCATTTTATCATCCACACCATCTGTTGTATTGCTTGCTATGTTGCCTAACGTTTTGCATGTTTGTGAGGTGCTAAAGGGAGTCAAGGTGTCGAAGCGAACCGCAAACACGCTGTTATCTGAAGTCAATTCACTTTATGTTATCTTTGATAAATTCCTCCCATTTCTGAACGCACTCTGAAGCTAGTTCAAAAGCGTCAATCGTTCCCTTTTTCGTCTCGATAGAAAACTTAACTCCAATAATTGGTTCGGGGCCCCCTTTTAAACTCAGAGAGAATTTCCGACCTCTAAATTTTGGGGCTCGGCCGCTCCAAGGAACGCTTCCTTGTTTGAAATGCTTAATGCCGATGCAAATGTCGCGACAAAGGCTCATAGAGCCATCTTTTTTCATAAAATCCTCGACCTTTCCTTTGTCTTCCTGTTTGACAGTATCATCGTGCAATATCCAATCTTTAAGGTGATAGCAGTTTATAAAGAATGCATAAACTTCATCATAGAAGTAACCTGGGGGAAGGTTAATGAAGGAAAGGTCATGCGATCTTCCTTCATCTATCTCCTTAATGCGCTTATACCATCGTTTCATTCTTTCAAATTGTTCTTGATGTTTCCGTAAATCGGTCATTTCTCGCTATTGCCCTTCAAAATTTCCCGTAACTTGTGCACAACCGCATCGCGGTTATGCACAACACTTTCTCATTTCGCACCTATTACATCAAGAATATCTGCCGTGGAGGTTACGTTTCGCTGTTGTCGTTGTTTACAGTCCTTGAGCCTGAACGGCTTCTTGGCGGAAACCGAGATGACCCAGCGATAGTCACTTTCCTCCTGACCACCGAAGTCAAGCTCTGCTGGGTGTCCGGCGTCACGAAGCGATTCCGCCACAGTAAAGCACGCCTTTACTATTTCCGGAGTCAATTCCTTACCTTTAACTAAAATTCCACATTCGCCCCTTTTCTCTTTCTCCAGCGGAAGTAATTCCATTATAGGGTCCACATATAGGGCAAATCCGCAGGCGGGGATGTTCTTACCATTCATAAGGGGCACAAGGCTATCATATCTTCCTCCGCCACCTATGTTTTCCCCAGCAGCCAGGAACTGAAAACAGATTCCAGTATAATACTCAAACCCATGTATCGCTGCGATATCAATTTCATAGCTGCAACCCAGGTTGTCCAGTAATGTGGTAATGTTTATGAAGTCCTCCAGGCTGGACTTGAAGTCCTGCGAAGCTTTGGGAAATGAAGCTCTTACATTGTATAGAAAGCTGCTCGATTCTCCCTTGAGGCCCAATAACGAAGCAATGAGCCTATCGATTTCAGGGTGAGGAGATTTCGCCTTGGTCAATGCTTGCCAATTTCCTTCCAAAATGCGGTTTGTCATCTTAGCTTCCTCACCGGGACTAAGCTTAAACTCTTTGAGCAAGGCCTTCACCAAACCAGCATGGGACAATTGCAGCCTAGCGTTGCTGAGACCAAGTCTGCGGATAACCTCTTTAGCCAGCAGAATTATCTCCACATCCGGAGCAGATTTGGCACCACCGAAAAACTCAGCACCACATTGCCATCGCTCCCTGTTCTCTTTCCCTGTTCCCTCGAAAGCGAAGATATTAGTCACATAGAAAAGCCTGGCTAATTCCTGTCCACTTAGATTGTCGATGTAGAGTCTGGCTACAGGAATAGTGCCGTCTGGCCTCAAGACGACCCGCTCACCACTCCAGCCATCCCAATCGAGAAAGGAATATACCTTGCTTAACATGCTCGGAGTAAGTGTTCCCGTAGCTGTAAACAAATAGAGGTATTCTAAGGTTGGCGTCCTCACCTCCTGGTAGCTCCAGTTACGACAACAAGTCCGGAAGACATCTTCAATACGGCGAAAGCGCAACATGTCATAGGGGAGCAAGTCCTGCATTCCCTTACATTTTTGGTTCTTCATCCTTAGCCTATTCTACACTAAGCTGTGTCCAGCTTCAATGGTGTGTACTCGTCCAATATCTTAGTGTTACACCGCCTTTCATAGTTTT
Organism: Dehalococcoidia bacterium; assembly: GCA_030603485.1. GTDB lineage: Bacteria > Chloroflexota > Dehalococcoidia > GIF9 > AB-539-J10 > RBG-13-51-36. The sequence continues at coordinate 70 of JAUVXS010000012.1, read as the reverse complement.
ATGCCATTGTAATGTTATATATAAATGTAGGGGCGAACCTTTAGGTTCGGGCATCGAGGCTATAGCCTCG
>JAUVXS010000010.1 GCA_030603485.1 Dehalococcoidia bacterium | reverse complement strand
GTCCACAGTACTGGTGGCTATCTAGTCCAGAACTATTCTGCTTATAAGTGGGTTTTCAACCTTGGAGAGGAATCGGTCTACTGGTGCACTGCTGACGTCGGTTGGGTCACCGGGCATAGCTCAATAGTATATGCCCCGCTGGCACATGGGGCAGCCATAGTCCTTTATGAGGGGGCTCCCGACTATCCTACGATTGAGAGATGGTGGGATATTATCGAGAAATACGGAGTTAGCGTGTTTTACACCTCACCTACAGCCATCAGGATGTTCATGGGATACGGAGAAGAGATGCTAAATAAGCATGACCTTAGCAGTCTGGAGCTGTTAGGGAGCGTGGGAGAGCCCATTAATACCGAGGCCTGGCTCTGGTTTTACCGCCATGTAGGTGGTGAAAGATGTCCTCTCGTTGACACCTGGTGGCAGACTGAAACCGGTGGCATCATGATTTCACCTAGCCCTGGAATAGAGTGTGTGCCGCTGAAGCCTGGCTCAGCAACGTTACCGCTGCCGGGGGTAGAGGCTGATGTAGTTGGTGAGGATGGCAAGCCAATGCCGCCGGGAAAGAGGGGTTTCCTGGTAATAAAGAGACCATGGCCTGGGATGCTCCTTGGCATACATGGAGCCCCGGAACGTTACAAGAAATCCTATTGGTCACGGTTTCCCGGCGTTTACTATACCGGTGACTATGCGGTAAGGGACAAAGATGGATACTTCTGGATCTTAGGAAGGGCTGATGAGGTGCTTAAAATCGCTGGGCATAGAATGGGCACTGCTGAATTAGAGGACGCTGCTGCCTCACATCCTCAAGTAGCCGAGGCAGCAGTTGTGAGTAAAAATGACCCGGTGAAGGGCGAGAGCATCGTTATCTTTGTCAGGCTCAAAGAAGGTGTTGACCCTTCTCCGGACCTGAAAAAAACCCTGGCCGCTCACATGCGAAAGGTGGTAGGGCCTATAGCAGTTCCTGATGAGGTTTATTTTGCCGCCAAGCTACCCAAGACAAGGAGCGGTAAAGTTATGCGGCGGGTTTTGAAGGCCGTGGCCAATAATACCAGCATAGGAGACCTCACAACTCTGGAAGATGAAAGTTCCGTGGAGGAAATAATCAAGGCCTATCAAGAACTCAAAAAAAGAAGTAAAGAGGAAGTAAAATGTCGCCAGACAGGCAGCCAAAAGAATACGCAAGATGATTGAAGGCCGTCTCAGATATGAAGAGGAAATATACCGATAAAGACACAGCTGAAATTCGGCACCTCTATTGCGATGAAGACCTACCTTATAGAGAAGTTGCCGAGAGGCTAGGTTTTCCTGCCTCCACAGTTGAGGGGATTGGCTTAAGATATGGTTTTTCACATGGAAGTCCAAACCGTAGGAAATATACCGACAAAGACATAGCTGAAATCCGTCACCTCTATTGCGATGAAGACCTACCTTATAGAGAAGTTGCCGAGAGGCTAGGTTTTCCTGGCTCCACAGTTAGGAAGATTGGCTTAAGATATGGTTTTCCACATGGAAGGCCAAACCCTAGGAAATATACTGATAAAGACATAGCTGAAATCCGTCACCTCTATGGCGATGAAGGACTATCTTACCGGCAGGTTGCTGTAAGACTGGGTTTTCCTGACTCCACGGTCGCGGCAATTGGTTGTAAATATAGCTTTTCACGTCATACCTCAAATAGAAAGCCACCCAGGAAGTATTCCGATGGGGATATTGCTACAATTAGGCATTTATATTGTGACGAAGGCCTATCTTACCGGCAGGTTGCCGAGAGGTTAGGTTTTCCAAAAGGGTCCGTCGAAACGATTGGGCATAGAGTGGGTTGCAAACGGGTATATAAGTGGGATGGCAAGTTTAATTGCAGAGTGTGTGGGAAGAGAAAGAGCCTTAATGAGTTGGTAAAAGATAGGCGATATTCGCCATTTCCGGGGTATTGTTGCTGTGAATGTTATATGAGCGTATTGTCGTAAATAATTTAGGCGATCGGGCCTAAGTCAGAAAGGAGCAGATGGCAGCTAAAGAAGCAATACGTGAGCAATTCATCTCCGAGCACTCTCGCTGTTCCAAGGAGACCTTAAGGACCCAACTTTTCTGGGTTGATAAGTGGCTGGAGTTCGCCAAGGACAGACCGCTGTATGAGTGGAACAAGACGCTGGTACATCAGTTTCGGGCGAAACTCGAGAAAGAGCGCTATGCACCACTGACCATTCGGGATGCGTTGGGAGTAGTCAAGCGCACCTTCGATGCAGCAAAGGTTGCCTTTGAGGCGGAAAGAACCCAAACACTCGTAAGTATTGACCCCAACGAGCCTTCAGCGGTGGCTGAGGCACTCAAGGCTATCGCTATATCCGGGCCAGTCTGGGATTTGGGTAAGAGGGAGCTGCCACGCCCCGACACGAGTGAGATAAATCGTCCCGTGCTTTCCCTAGAAGAGATAACAACAATAGTGAGTGTTGCCAAAGATGGTGGTTTTGAGCCACCTGAAATTGCCTTCAGTGCCCTGGCTTCTCTTTGTGGGCTACGCCAAGGGGAGCTTCAAGCAGTGAGGCGGGAGTATATACACTACGAGGAGGGCACAATCTTCATTATGACTGAGAAGGGGGGCGAGAGAAGGAAGCAATTATTGGCGCCCTGAGCAATCCCCTACCTGCAAAAGTATGACTTCCACTGGGAATACTCTCCTTTCTTGATGAATCGAGTGTTCAAGCGTATTTGTGCCAAGGCGGGTATCCCTGACGAGCGTGGTATGGGGTGGCACTCTTTCAGAAGGTGTCTCGATACTGCACTGAGAGACTCGTTGGCCGGTGATCCCAACCTTAGAAGAGATGCTCAGCTTATTACCAAAATCTGGTTTCGCTGGCGGTTGACTTCATCCTCGGAAATGACTGACAGGTACTACACTTCCAATCCTCTTGAAGCGGACAAGGTCGTCATTGCCCATCACCCCATAGTGCCTCTGTGGGAGTAGTGATCGGTTCCTCCGGGGTCGGCTGTTATAAAAACGGCTCGAGCTTGGAGCTGGATCCCAAGCCAAAGATCCGGCCTCAGCTCGGGTCGCGTCAAGAGTGCGCACTATGATTATACCACCATCATCATCTTATGGCAAGGGGTAATACTAATGTCGTCATCGGTGGAGAGATAGGGCAAGGGTGCAGCCTACAGTTGCTCAGGATGAAACCTCCCTTTTGTTATTACGAGCGAAGTGTGACAATCTCATTGCCCCCCATCGAGATTGCCTCAGTTGACTTCTTCAGCTTCACAACGACAGAAGGGAAAAGATGGCTTCGGCACTGTTGCGCCTGACAATAACAGAGAGAGGAAGAGCTTTATCCGGTCAAGAAGACAGCTATAGCAGGCTTGTTGGTACTGGTTGTATGAGCAAAGAGACGGCGAGGCGGAGGTCCAGAGTACACCTGGGAGTGAAATTACACAAAAACTTGTTTTGTTACCCTAGCCTTTGCGAGGTATTGAACAAAATAGCACGTTGCGTATGCTCCTTTAACCAAACTCCTTCCACAGTTCATTCATTCCCTAGGATAGGTATTAATTTGTATAATATCTATGATTAGGATTAGAGGACGTGGCAATCAATGAGAGACGATGTGAATGGTCAGGATGTTCTGACCCAGCAGGTCCTGCGGAGTTTGTCTACGGGCGTGCTTATTGCCCTCAACATTACTTCTCTGGCGTAGAATCAGCTCTAATAGAAGAGATTAGAGAACTGAAAGAAGGGCAGCAACCAAGTACAAAATTCCGTAATCTGTTTAAGCGCTACCTAGAAGGATTGCTACGCAGTAAGACCCCGCCTGGACTAGCTATGCTAACACCCTCGCAAATAGAGAGTAGATCCATACTCTCTCATATTAGTGAGGAAAACATTGAGTTTAGTATCGAACGGCATGGGAGTTTTGTACCAGAAACGTACTATTTTCAGCTGAGTATAAAGGACAGAGAGATAGACCAAGTCTCATGTGAACCTGACTACCTAACTGTGGCTGAATTTGCTAAGCGTTCTGGATTGACAGAACGAAAGGTTCGCATGCTCATAAAAAGAGGGGAAGTTGAGGCTATAAGAGCATGTGAAGTGCAAGACGAATGGTATTACTCAATGGTAGCAGGCGGCAGGAGATCTGTCCGTATCCCTTGGAAGCTAGGACATTGGGACTCTTTCCCTAGGCGTGGCTACTTGATTCCATTCGGTGAAATCGAAAGATACTCTAAGTTGGATAAGCTGTATGAAAAAGACGAGAAGGACAGGTAGAGGCCGGTAAAACGATAGGGTGTTTTGTGACTCCTTAACTCCATAGTATGTCTTGGAAACCGCACAAAAATCATTGATAATTCCTTAGATAAAGGTGCTCTACCGTCAGGCTATCAAGCCATTCTTAGAAGAATGATTAGCATATATGCTAAAAGCCTATGATTCATAGCTGGCAAGGCTAAAATGAGATTTCGGATGTCGCGGTTGCTGCAGTGACTCGTCATCTCTTACCCCCCTTTGCGTCTATTTGCCCAAAGTGAGCACGCGTCAGGCTAGACTTATCTGATATTCAATTGTTAATGTGCATTTCCCAGTATCCATTGTCCAATAAAAAGACATATTGAGCATTAAAAGAATGAACCTATATTCTCTTGATATTGTTTCTGCCTGCCTTTCTGAAAGACTGACGGGAAACTTACCGAAGGAGCGAGAAAGGTAAATGCTTAAGCCAGAACCTTGCCTAAATTTCGCCCCAGACAACTTTAGAGGTCAGTTTTTGTAGCTGTCTGCAAATGGTCTGGAGCTCTTTGGATGTATTGCCTGTGCACGACTTCTTCCGTTTGACATCTGAAGCTAAAACTGGCTTCCTTTTTGCGGATATGCCATCTCTGGCAACAGCCCGTATTTGGCTCTCCGAAAATCTCCTAGCTGTGGGGCGAAAACCCCAGCGTCTCTTGAGCGAAGGCGATTTCTTGAGCTCCGACTTGATGTATGCCAATTCATCGCGGCCAAGCTCACCAGCCCACCCCGGCTCAAGGAGTTTCCTCCGACATAGCCTCTGGATCTCAAGATTATTACCGTGTTGCTCCTGAAGCGACATTTCAGTACTCCTTACCGTAGAGAGCAACGAAAGGATTTGACCAAGCAGAGCCAGTCAATCGTCCTGCTGACGTTAAGCGAAAATACTTTCGTGGTTGTCCTGCAGGGTAATTATCTTGAAGACTTGAGGGCTCTTCCTTGCCTGTAAATTCCACCTAGCTCAGTCTCTGGAGGTTTGAGAAATAAACGACAAATGAGTGATAACGGCAGCTGTTGACCTTGTAAGGGGTGCGAGCTAGGTATCTTCTAGTGAGGTTCTCTATTCCATCGGGGGAAATGGGACGCTTTTCACGTCTCGCCTGCCGCTCTTCCTGCCTGGTAGCCCTATCTAGAGCAATCGCTCTGAGAAGAGCCCTTTTGTAGTAATAAAAGATATCCGCCTGTGGAGCGCCAACATTTGGGTCTATCATAGGAGAGCCCTCGGGGCCATTCCCCAGCAGAAATTCCCTGATACCCACCCACAGCCAAAAGGTCTCAGGAAACCACCCCTGACTGGCCTCAAGGGTAGCAAATCTAATGGATTCCCTCTTCCCATAGTTTCTGGTACCAATCGTGATGCTCAGCCCCACCCACTTTCCGATACCTTGCAGTGGTGTTAAAGCTCATGTGCCCCAGATGCTCTTGAAGAAGCCTTAGCCCATCTCCTGAATCATTGAGTTTGACAGCATGCACGGCAAAGGCGTCTCTCAACCTGTGAGGGCTTATCCCCCTCTTCCTTCCCGTCTCCGGGTTAACCAGCGGGGGCAGCCTTGCCCTTTCGGCGCAGTCCTTAACAACCTGCCACGCCCGGTGCCGGTTGATGCCGAAGATGAGGTCCTTGCCCTCGTGGGATACCGTACCTCCCCGCCTGATATAGTCTTGCAGCATTCCTAAAGTATCCTTATCCAAGGGTAGTGTCCTCATCCTGCGGTGTTCCCTCTCCCCAACTGAAGCCTTTTCCACCTTACTGCCGCAGCCGGGGCAGAAAGCATGGCTCCTTCCCAGCCTGGCACGGCACTGCGGGCAGGCGAGCTCTATGCGTGACTTCAGGTGCTCGATGGTTACTGTCCCCCGCATGAAATCTATGTCCTCTACCCTGAGAGCCAACGCCTCCGACACCCGGCAGCCTGAGCGCCACAGTATTCTTATGAGCAGCCAGTCCCTGAAGCAGGTAGCCGCCTCCTCCAGCAGCCTGACCTCCTCTAGCTCAAGATAGGTCTTCAAAATCACCATCTCCCCACGCAAAACCGCGGCACTGCCGTTTTACCCCTTCGGAAAACCGCCTTTTCCGTTGATTTGCCACCGATATCGTTGTCGTCCATACCATTTTCCTCATCTCGTCCGGGATCCCCAGTGTCAAAATAGCGAGAAAGTGGATTAGCGGTCATTTTTGTCCTTGTCCCCGGACCGCCGAGACTTAATCACCCGCCCAGGCAGCCGCTATGCTCGGCTTCCAACGGGCTACTGTCCATGACAGCTTTTGTGTCCCCATCCATGCTCCTTCATATAGCCTCGCATTGCCTTATGAGAGTCACTGTTGGGCTCCACGTCTATTCGCTTTCCGCATACAGCACAGTAATACCAGATTTGGCAATCCTTCTCAGCCTGGTTGTAGCCTCCATTCCACGCCCCTTCTTTTATCTCCTCGATATCAGGCATTTTAAGCTGTAGGAGGCCTAATGAGTCTTTAACGAAGTCGGCAAATGATACTCCTCCCAGGTCTTCAAGGCGTTGCTTCAACAAGTCGTAAGTGTCTCTGTCAACCCTACACGATACTACAGGATGGCTCTGCTCGTACCTTACCCGGGCCGGTGGTTTGCGGCTAGCCTTTACCATATTACTCACCCTACGGTTTACCTAGTGGTTTGCCATAGGCAAAATTGCAGTTTTTCCAAGTTATTTCCGTAGTAATTCGTATTCTGCTACAGCTATATAGTATGCACAGTGGCTTAATCCACTGTGCACTACAAGAAATACGGGGGAATATTGGGTGCGTTGGACTAAGAGGTATGTTCTGCTGAAGAAACTCTCACCCATTTCGGTTGTCTGCCTGTGGGCAGTGCCTGAGGTTTGTGCCTTTCTTCCAGTTCTGATTTACTACTTAGCACAGCCTCTCTCATATTTCTTGCCCTTGCTTCAAATTCTTGCCAGCCAAGGACTTCGTTGCCCTTTTGTTTCAGTTCAGCTACAACACTGATGATGGCCATATTTCGTTCTCTTGCCATCTTGGATACATTTACTAGTCTCATATTATCCTCACTAACTGCAATCCTGATGTCCCCAAAAGACTCTTCTGGGAAAGCCATAGGGACTAGCGTATCCCAATCTGGTCTTTGTCCACAGCAAAGGGAAATTAAACTAAGAATCCCCAAGATAGGAAATCCAGCTAGGCTTCTGCTAACATTAGCCCTTTCTTCATCCTCCAGCATTCGTTTTCTTTCTATACTGAGGTAAGCCATAAGGTTATCAATGGAGACAGCATTATGGGCTCTATACAAGCGGACCTCTAAAGTATCGAGTTCAGAAAGTAAATTTCTCGCTTCATGCTCTATTTCAGCAAGCTTAGCCACTCCCCTACCAGTTGCCTCTCTTAATAGTTTCATCTGCCTGCCTCAATACTTGACACGAGTGCTGTAGTTTTCTCTGTTACTTCCTTGCTCTTATCCAATTTTTCTTCAATCTGTCCTAGCATTTTGCCAACTTCGATCGCTCTCGCCGATACATGGTCAACTAGGGATAAGGCATCTTTCAACTTGCCCAGCGCGGTTTCACCCATGTTCCCAACAGCAGTAGTTCCTGCCTCTGCCACCCTGTCAATTCTTTCAACGCCAGCTTGGCCTACCCTCTCAATCTCCTTAAGAGCCGAAACCCGGAGTGTCCTGATTGACCCTTCTAGCTCTATTTTTTGTTCTTTCAAGGTCTTCACTACACCATTGGCTTTTGCTAGCTTCATGTCCAGTCGTTTGCCCTCTCTCCTCTTAGCAGCCAAAAGCTCCTGAACCGACTTATAGTGCCCAAGACCTTTCTCCAGTTCTTCAACTCCACCAATGTTGGTTAGGCTATTATTCCAGGAGACAATTTGCTCTGCCTTAACCCCGCGTTTGAGAAGGGCTTGCATTGCATCGGTAGTCTCTTTAAGCTCCTTATACCGTCGCTCAACTTTCTCAGTCTCAGCCTGCCACTTTTCTGCCTCGAGCTTTTTGGTCTCAATTTGGGTCTGAAGCCCTTGAAGTAGTAACCCAGCCCCGAGTACAGCCTCGTAATCCTTTAAATCATCGAAGAATTTGCTAACAGCTTCTTTAGCCTTAAGACCGTGTTTTGCCCCAATCTCAGTGAGGGCCTCTCGCAACTGTTTCAGTCTCTCAATATCGAACCCGAGCTTCCCTAGCTCTCCAACTTGCCTTATGAACTCACTCTTCTCGGCAAGTTTGGTCTCTAGAGTCTCAATCTGCTCATTGAGGACATTTCTCCTGTCCTCTAGGGGTACAAGATTACCTTCTGCTTCCTTTATCCTCTGGTCCAACGAGTCCAGCTTGAGTCCAGCCTGGTCCAACTTCTCTTGGACTTCATTGAGAGCTCTAACCTTAGCTTCCATATCATTAAAGAATCGCCCTATAGCGTTATAGAGTGGTCCCTTGCTAGCACCGTGCTTAGCTATAAAGGCAGTCCAGTCCAAGCCCGTTTTCAGTCCGTCCACAAGTTCAGCGTAAATCTCATCGGTAAGCGTCTTATTCTCCATGTAATACTTCCTCCTTTCGTTTTTCGCCATTTTTGCATTCCCTATCTAAAGCTGGCAGGCTTTCAGCACTATGATCCTTATCGCCTGATATATTCCCAGCAATCTCAGCCAGCACCAATGATAGTTGCCAGAGGGGACAGTCTGTATGCCTATCACCCCTGAGCACAGGCTGAATCCCTCTTGATGCATCTGCCCGCTGGCTCATTGTCTGCTTCCGCTGCTCAGCGCTCACTCGTAACTCCAAGTTGCATCCATTACCTATTAAAATAAAAGAACCAGGAGACAATATGTCCCTGGCTCTCGTAGGGCTCTATAATTGTTATGGCCCTCGTAGGGCTCTAAACAAGCTCAGTGGCTATGGCACCATTTCCCTCCTCAATTCACATCTCACTATGTAGGAGCACTTGCGGCATTTTATTTCAACGGCTCCTTCAGCATCAGCTCGAAATAAAAGAGCACCGCACTTCGGGCAACGCTCTTGCTTCAGCCTCGCCTTACTCGTCTCATGTCCAAAATTCGAAGCCGGTCTCATGAGTATCTCCTAGGTTCCCGTCGAAGTGCGATATTGGACAACGAAAGTCCTGGCACAATAAGGGCACTCTAAAACTTCCGCGGTGGGGGGCCTGCCACTTGCCACGACTCGTACATCTCCATGACAGTGAGGGCACTCCACAATCCAAGCCCGCTCCCGATTTGATATTGCCCTTGCGGCAGCTACGATTCCCACACCAATTAGCGAGCCGACCGCTAAGCCCGCTAGGAACCCCCCCCAGTCACACCTCCCATGTTCTTGCTGGTAATGGTTTTTTGCGAGGTCCAAAACCTCTCTCTCCCCTTTCGAAACAGGGATATTACTCTGATTGGGGTTAGGCATTTTCGATTATTGTCACTACCTCCTTTTACTATAGTATAGCACTATAGTAAAAAACTTGTCAAGTACCGATCGTATTTAGGCCAAGAAATTATTACCAGATTCTTAACAAATTAGTGGAAAATTGGTTGGTGAAGGCCGATATTCCTTCTATAAAAAAGAGCTTTGGCAAAAATTTAGACAGACACGCTTTATTTTACAAGGCTCTCAAAAAACTAGGATCCCGGCAGCGGGCAATTGAGAGAAGGGATTCCCGATCATCAAAAGGGGTCAGTCTTTGAACAACTTCCTATCTAAAGTGGTACTTTTAGCTCTGGCTATTGTTCGCCTTACTGCTTCATAAGACACGCCATATTCCTTGGCTAGCTGGCGCAAGCTTTCGATCTTGTGTTGCTCAGCAAGCTCTGACCAAAGACATGGCTGTAATTTACGACTGCGTCTTGGCGGGATAGTAACGGATACAGGGGCTAACACCGGGAAGATGTCAACGAAAAAGTAGCAGGTGCGACCCCGAGGGGATTCGAACCCCTGATCTCCACCGTGACAGGGTGGCATGTTAAACCGCTACACCACGGGGCCTCATAGAGAATCTATGGCAAAATATAATAGAAAGTTTGCTTAATGTCAAACTTGCCCTAACACCGTGATTAAGGTATTGTTTTACCAGGAACGAATCACCAGAAGCAAACTGAAATGCTGGTGGTTACAGCCTTTGTAGACTGCTTGAAATAAATGCAGGACATTTCTTTGCATACCTGCATCCACGGTATGTTTGGGCTTTCTCCCCTGATTGACATGCGCCAATACAGCAGCGCCCTCCTTCCTATACGCCACCAGTATTTTTCTAACATGACGTAGCGAGAGACCTAACACCTCAGCTACCTACCTGGCGGTGATTCTGACTGTCTCTATCCCGTTCAACACCATTAACCTACTCTTCTCCTTCATGGGTGACATTTGCGCAAAACATTTAAGGGTGATAAAATCACAGACTATTAAAATACAGCCTCAACACCACAGTTGACAACCTAATTACCTTGTGTTAAATTAGTAAATTGGCGTCTACTAGAAGGTAAAAACGTAAAGAGTTATAATAGCCGGCTGGCTAAAGCCGAGCAGATTTTCTTGGAGTAGACCGGCACATAACCAGACGGCTTTTTGATTGTCTAAAATAGAGGAGTATTAGGAATGCCAACGGTAAATCAACTTGTTCGTAAAGGGCGGCAGAAGCCGGGCAAGAAAAGCGATGTCCCAGCATTGCATTACACCCGAAATACGATGAAAGGGGAAATTAAATGGATCAAGGGATCGCCTCAAAAAAGAGGTGTATGCGTCCTGGTAAAGACGGTTACGCCTAAGAAGCCCAACTCGGCATTGCGTAAAGTTGCCCGCGTTAGGCTGACCAACGGTATGGAAGTAACCGCCTATATTCCTGGCGAAGGACATAATTTGCAGGAACACTCGATAGTCTTGATTCGTGGTGGCCGAGTTAAGGACGTTCCCGGAATTCGCTACCATGTTATCCGTGGCACCTTGGACACTGAAGGAGTAGCTAATCGCAAGCAAGGTCGCAGCAAGTATGGAGCCAAGGTTCAAAAATAGCAAGGATGTCAAATGCCAAGAGGAGCTAGAAAAATAGCAAAAAGAATACCACCCCCCGATGCTAAATATAACAGCATCACGGTGGCTAAATTTGTCAATAGGCTTATGCTGCGAGGGCAAAAAGCTACAGCCGAGCGCGTTGTCTATGATGCCTTGCAGGTCGCTGCTCAACAAGTGGATAGCAGTCCTGAAGAAACTATAGAGCGAGCGATTAAAAATACTGCGCCGCTTGTCATGGTTAAATCACGCCGTGTTGGTGGGGCTACCTACCAAGTTCCCATGGAGGTAGGGGAAGATCGGGGGCGCGCTCTTGCCATGAGGTGGCTCATTGCTTCAGCGCGAGCTCGTAGTGGCAAATCTATGGCAGAAAAGCTGGCAAGCGAGTTGGTTGATGCTGTCCATGGTCGGGGGGCAGCAATAAAGAAACGTGATGATCTTCACAGGATGGCAGAGGCGAACAAAGCCTTTGCTCACTATCGCTGGTAAAAAGCCGTGTTAAAAGCAGTACTTGAGGTAAAGGATAAACTCATGTCGCGGACTTTCCCTTTGGAAAAAATACGGAATATAGGGATCATTGCTCATATAGATGCGGGCAAGACCACGGCTACGGAAATGATATTGCATCACGCAGGACGTACTTACAAGGTTGGAAGCGTGGATGAGGGAACTGCGGTGATGGATTGGATGGAACAAGAAAGAGAACGAGGTATTACTATTACTTCAGCGGCTACTACATGTCACTGGCGCAAACATCGTATAAACATCATTGATACCCCGGGGCATGTAGATTTCACCGCTGAGGTGGAGCGTAGCCTCCGTGTATTGGATGGTGGTGTCGTGATTTTCGATGGTGTAGCTGGAGTGGAAGCGCAGTCAGAGGCTGTGTGGCGCCAGGCAGATAAATATGGCGTGGCCAGAATTTGCTTTATTAACAAAATGGACAGGACTGGCGCTGATTTTCATCACACGGTGACCATGATTAATGAAAGGTTGCAGAACAGGGCGTTACCTATACAGCTCCCCATGGGAAGTGAAAAGGACTTTCGAGGCATCATCGACCTTGTGGAAAACAAAGTCATTGCTTTCCCGGTTGATTCTAATTCGATTTCAATCGAAGGAACTGAGACTTTGCTGGCCAAGCATCGTCAGGAATTAATTGAAAACTTGGCTGACCTCGATGAACAGATTATGCTGCTCTACCTTGAAGGGCAAGATGTCTCTGCCACTCAAATTAAGGCAGCTATAAGAAGGCTGACCATTTCTAACCGCATGGTGCCTGTCCTTTGTGGCAGTGCCCTAAGAGATAGGGGCATCCAGCTATTGCTTGATGCTATTGTAGATTACCTTCCCTCGCCGGTAGATGTTCCTCCCATCTCAGTTACAGATCTTGAAAGTGGAGAGGAAATCCTGCGTCTACCGAGTGATGATGAGCCTTTTGCTGCACTGGCGTTTAAAACGGTTTTTGACCCGTTTATGGGCAGACTGGTCTACTTGCGTGTATACTCAGGCAGGGTAAAGGCTGGAGCACAAGTTTTGAATGCTACCATAGATAAGAAAGAGAGGGTGGGAAAACTATATGTTATGCATGCCAATCACCGTGAAGAGATCGAACACACTGAGACCGGAAGCATTGTAGCCAGTCTGGGACTCAAGATGACCTCGACAGGTGATACCCTGTGCGAGACCAAACGACCAGTGCTTCTTGAGGCTATAAGATTTGCTGAGCCGGTGCTTTCCATGGCTGTTGAACCTAAAAGTAAAGTCGACCAGGACAAGTTAGACGATTCCCTGACTAAACTTGCTATGGAGGACCCCACCTTCAAGGTTTACCATGACGAAGAAACAGGTCAAACTCTGATTTCGGGGATGGGTGAACTTCATCTCGAAGTGTTAATGGAGCGTATATTTCGCGAATATGGTATAAGGGTCAATGCTGGTAAGCCTCAGGTCGCTTATAAGGAAACAATCACCATTCCTGTGGAATCTGAAGGGAGGTTTATCCGTCAATCCGGCGGTAGGGGACAATACGGGCACGTTTGGCTTAGAATTGAGCCAGGCGAGCGTGGCAGCGGATTTGAGTTTCGTGACCAGATCCGAAGTGGGGCCATACCTAAGGGATTTACTCCCTCAGTAGAAGCCGGTGCCAAGTCAGCTTTACAAAGTGGAGGATTAGCTGGTTACCCTGTAATAGATGTAAAGGTGACTTTGTATGACGGGAGTTTTCACGAGGTCGATTCTTCAGATGTGGCTTTCAAAATGGCAGCCTTCATGGCTATGAGGGATGGGATAGATAAGGCTAAACCTGTTATTCTCGAGCCAATTATGGAAGTGGAAATAACGACTCCCAATCAGTTCCTCGGAGACATCATTGGCGATTTAAACTCTCGAAGAGCTCATATCGAAGGCATTGAGAGTCGTGCCGAGTCCTCCACTATCCGTTGTCTTGTTCCTCTAGCGGAAACATTCGGTTTCGCTGGAGATTTGAGGTCGCTCAGTCAAGGGAGGGCGAGTCATACTATGTGCTTTCATCGCTATGAAGAATTGCCTCAGGATTTGTCTGAGCAAATTACGGCTAGAATGGGAAGAACCAGATGACCGAGCAAAAAGTTCGTATCAAAATCAAAAGCTTCGATCACAGGTTGGCTGATCAGGCAGTAAAGCAAATAGTAGATGCAGTGGAGCGTACCGGGGCTATCGTGGTTGGCCCGGTACCTTTACCAACAGATATCGAAAAATTTTGTGTTATTCGCGGCCCTAACATCGATAAAGATTCCAGGGAGCAGTTTGAAATCAGGACCCATAAGAGGTTAATTGATGTTTTACAGCCGAGTTCCAAGACTATAGATGCTCTAAGTCACCTTGACTTAGCATCTGGAGTGGAGATAGATATTAAGTTATAGTTAAAACCATGGTTCCAGGCATTATTGGTAGAAAAATAGGCATGACGCGACTGTTTCAGGAAGGCGGAGAAGCGGTGGCAGTAACCGCTATTCAGGCTGGGCCTTCCGTGGTAACTCAGATAAAGAGCCGGGACAAAGATGGTTATAATGCTATTCAAGTGGGCTTTATTGAGAACAAAGTGAAGCAATCTCAGATCAACTCTCCGGCGAAGGGACATCTTCGAGGCTTAGAGAATGTTCGCTATCTTCGCGAATTCAGGGCCGATGCCGATTTCATCGGAGCTAACTCGGTCAAGAGTGGTGACAAAGTAGATGTTGGCTTCCTGAAGCAAGGTGACCTGATTAATGTAACTGGCTTTTCTAAGGGCCGAGGCTTTGCTGGCGTGGTTAAGCGGTATCATTTTGCTGGTGGGCCAAAGACCCACGGCCAAACTGACCGCCATCGCGCCCCTGGTTCGATTGGAGCTACCACTTTTCCCGGTCGGGTGTTTAAAGGAAAACACATGGCGGGGCATATGGGAAATAGGAGAGTAACAGCGCGCAATCTCGAGGTAATTCAGGTTGACCCGGAGCGCAATTTGCTTTTGGTGAAGGGTGCAGTACCTGGAGCCAATGGGGGGCTGTTAATAATTAAAGAAGTAAAAAAATGAAGGTCTCTTCAGTTTGATGGAAGTGCAAGTGCCAGTTTATAGCTTAAACGGTGAAGTTGTTGACCAAATAGAGCTTAGCCAGGCTATTTTTGGTCTTCCCTTTAATGAGGCAGTAGTTCACCAAGCAATGGTCAGACAGTTAGCCAATAGGCGCCAGGGTAGTGCGTCTGCCAAGACAAGGGGGGAGGTGATTGGGAGTACAAGAAAGCTTTATCGCCAAAAGCATACTGGTAGAGCGCGAAGGGGGGATATAAAATCACCCCTGCTCAGGGGGGGTGGGGTAGTTTTTGGCCCCAAGCCACGTACCTATCGCCAGGCGATGCCCAAGAAAATGAGGAAGTTAGCCTTGAAATGCCTCCTCTCCGCTAAGGCTAGAGAGGGAAATATAAAGCTGGTACAGGAACTTGATTTTGAAGAACCAAAAACAAAAGACATGACAAATGTTCTGTCCTCGCTCGGCATTGATTCTTCCACTTTGATTCTTACTGCACAGTCCACACCCAATGTGGTCAAATCAGCGGCTAATTTGGCTAAAGTCAAGGTCCTACCTTCGGATCTAATTAACGTATTGGATTTGCTTTCTTATAAAGTGTTGGTAGCCACTGTACCGGCAATACGCAACATTGAGCAAATTTGGGGTAAATAAATTGCAAATTTACGAAGTTCTGCGGCGTCCTTTAATTACAGAGAAGGCTACTTTGCTTAAGGAGGAAGATAAATATGCCTTTGAGGTGGCGAGCAAGGCTACCGAGCCTCAGATTAAGAAGGCAGTGGAAAAAACTTTCAAGGTAAAGGTAAGCAAAGTCAATGTGATGATGGTACCCGGCAAGACAAGAAGATTTGGCAGGAGACAAGTAACCGGGTCACCCTGGAAAAAGGCAATAGTTACCTTGGTACCGGGACACAAAATTACTTTCTATGAGGGTGTTTAATGGGTTCAGTCGTTAAATGGAGAAAGAAGAAGATGTCAAAACACAGACATCAGAAACTTCTTAAGAAAACTCGCTGGCAAAGGACGCACAAATAAGGAGCGATTCGTGGGATTAAGGACTTATAAGCCAACTTCTCCAGGCAGGAGATTTATGTCTGGCGCGACTTTTGAAGAGCTAACCAGAGTAGCTCCTGAGAAATCCTTGGTGGTGACGCTGAAAAAAAAGGCAGGGCGTAATAGCCGAGGTGTGATAACTGTGCGTCATCGAGGTGGCGGTAGTAAGCGCAAACTTCGCCTCATCGATTTTAAGAGGGATAAAATCACCGTTCCGGGAAAAGTATCTTCCATTGAATATGACCCTAATAGGTCAGCTCGTATTGCCCTAATTCATTATGCTGATGGAGAAAAACGCTATATACTTGCCCCTTTGGGCATCAAGTTGGGTGATACTATACAGGCGGGCAAGGATGTTGATATAAGACTTGGGAATGCTCTGCCATTGGAGTCCGTTCCCGTGGGAACTTTAGTGCATAATATTGAGTTTGAGCCAGGCAAAGGAGGAAGGCTTGTTCACAGCGCAGGGAATGCTGCCCAAATCATAAGCAAGGAGGGCCACTATGTTGTACTTAAACTCCCTTCGGGTGAGCTACGCAAATTTCATCACGAGTGCTGGGCTACTATTGGGCAGATAGGCAATGTTGACCACGGAAATATAAAATTGGGCAAAGCTGGAAGGAAGAGATGGTCAGGTTGGCGACCTTCGGTCAGGGGTTCTGCTATGACTCCTCGTGACCACCCACACGGAGGGGGCGAGGGCAGAGCTCCGCGAGGAATGCCTCCGAAGACTCCGTGGGGAAAGCCAGCTTTGGGGCCTAAGACACGTCGTCGTAAAACGTCGGATAAAATGATTCTTAAACGGAGGAAGCAGGATGTCACGGTCGCGTAAAAAAGGGCCTTTTTGCGATGCTAAATTGCTTAAGAAAATAGAAGCGCTTAGTAATTCGGGCGAGAAAACAGTGATAAAAACATGGTCCCGTGCCTCTACTATTTTGCCTCAAATGATAGGTCATACTATTGCAGTGCATAATGGCAGAAGGCATGTGCCCATTTTCATCACTGAAAATATGGTGGGGCATAAATTAGCGGAATTTGCCCCTTCCAAGACATATAGGGGCCACGTTACCAAAGCTAAAGTGGCTGTGCAAGCGAGGAAACAATAAGGGACGATGAAGGTAAGAGCTGTAGCCAAGGATGTCGGCATTTCGCCCCAGAAGGTGCGTTTAGTGATAAATATGATTAGAGGCAGAAAAGTCGACGAGGCATTGACTATCCTTCACTTCTCGCCTACCCCCACAGCTAAAGCCGTGGCTAAAGTGATTAAATCGGCGGCAGCCAATGCCGAGAACAATTTTCAAATGTTGCCTGCTGAGCTTAGAATCACTGATATATTTGCTGACCAGGGGCATACCTTGAAGAGATTCCGCCCTCAGTCGAGAGGGAGAGTGAGTCCTATCTTAAAACGGTCTAGCAATATTACAGTTTTCGTTGAAGAGGAGGGATAATTTTGGGACAAAAAGTTCATCCTTGTGGTTTCAGACTTGGTATCAACCAAGATTGGCGAGCTAAGTGGTATGCTGAGAAAAACTATGCTCGGTTTCTGTTGGATGATTTAAGGCTGCGCAGAGTTGTGGAACAAAAATGTCTTGGAGCAGCAGTTGCTCAAGTGGAAATTGAGCGGCCGGGAGACGAGGTACATTTAATCGTTTACTCGGCTCGTCCTGGTATCTTGATTGGTCGAGGGGGACAAAATGTGGAAGCACTGAAGTCGGACCTGGAGGAGGTCAGTGGGGATAAAATTAGGTTGACCATTAGGGAAGTTGAGCACCCTGAGTTCGAAGCCTCTTTGGTAGCTCAGAGCATAGCTGGACGGCTTGAGGAGAGAATCCCTTTCCGGCGAGCCATGAGGCAAGCATCCTTCCGAACTCTGCAAGCTGGTGCTAAGGGAATAAAGATAATGTGCAAGGGAAGACTTGGTGGGCTTGAAATTGCCAGAACTGAGAACCTCCGTCAAGGTCAAATGCCGTTGCATAAAATACGTGCCAATATCGATTATGGTTTTGCTGAAGCCCATACCGTGATGGGGCGTATTGGGGTTAAAGTGTGGATTTATAAGGGCGATATTATCCCTAAAACGAAGGAGAAAAGTGCTACAGCCGAAACGAGTGAAGTACCGCAAGGTACATAAAGGAAGACTAAAAGGTAGTGCCCAGAGCGGGGATACCATTGTTTTTGGTGACTTTGGCATTAGGGCTGAAGAATCCGCTTGGGTAACAGCGCGACAAATTGAGGCAACCCGTCGCGTATTTGTCCGCCACTTGCATCGTGGTGGTAAACTGTGGATACGAGTTTTCCCTGATAAATCTGTGACAAAAAAACCTGCGGAGACCAGGATGGGCGGTGGGAAAGGCGCTCCGGATCACTGGGTAGCCGTAGTTAAGAGAGGCAAAATCTTGTTCGAATTGGCTGATGTAAAGGAGGATGTGGCTTCGGAGGCAGCCCGTCTTGCTTCCCACAAGCTCCCAGTAGCTACCAGTTTTGTCAGGAAGGAGATGTAGAAAGTTGAAAGCTAGCGAAATACGCACTCTCAACAATGAAGAGCTATTGGCGAAGCTCGAAGAAGCTCATGAGGAACTGTTTAACCTCCGTTTTCGCTTGGCCACTGGACAGTTGGGGAATCATCGGGAGATTCCTAGAGTCAAGAAAGGGATTGCCAGAATAAGGACTATTTTAAGAGAAAGGGAACTTGGCGCAATAAGATGAGTTATCTCGAGAAAAGAAAGGTTAGAGAAGGCTTAGTGGTGAGTGACAGAATGGATAAAACCGTGGTAGTAGCCGTGGAAACCAGGAAAGTCCACCCACTTTATAAGAAAGCTATCAGAGTTAGCAAAAAATATAAGGCTCATGACGAAAATAATGCCTGTAAGATTGGAGACAAAGTAAGGATTGTCGAGACTCGCCCCTTGTCCAAGGAGAAAAGATGGCGGGTAACAGAGATAATGTCTAAGAAAGAAGTAGCTGAAACCAGGCAGGAAGAATGATTCAGACTTATACCAGACTGAGGATAGCCGATAATACTGGGGCTAAGCAGATTATGTGCATTAATGTGCTTATTGGGGCAAGGAAATATGCTCGTATAGGTGACATTATTGTAGCCACGGTGAAGCGAGCGGTGCCTCAAGGAATGGTGAAGGAGGGTGAGGTAGTGCGGGCTGTGGTCGTGCGTGTGGTTAAGCCCTATCGCCGTTTTGATGGCTCCCATATCAGATTTGATGAGAATGCCGCGGTCATTCTTGGTGAGAAGAATAATCCTAGGGGCAGCCGTATTTTTGGTCCTGTGGCCCGAGAACTTAGAGATAAAAACTTTACTAAGATAATATCTTTAGCCCCCGAGGTCCTGTAAAATGAAAATCAGAAGAAATGATACGGTTGTCATAATTGCTGGTAAGGACAAGGGGAAAAAAGGGAAAGTGCGCCGTGTCTGGCCTGATAGAGAGAGGGTGATAGTGGAAGGAGCCAATATGATTAAGCGTCATTCCCGTGCCCGCAGGGCTGCCCGCCAAGCTGGCATAATTGAGCTTGAAGCTCCCATCCATGTATCCAAAGTAATGTTGTTGTGCGAGAAATGTGGCACAGCCACGCGAGTTGGTTTTCACTTTTTGGCCGATGGTAAAAGGGTGCGAGTTTGCAGGTCATGTCAAGAGGTGATTGACTAAGGGGTTTGATCATGAAATCTCGCTTGGAGGAAAAATATTTGACCGAAGTGACTCCTCAGCTTAAAGCTGAGCTAGGCTATAACAACATAATGCAATTGCCCAAGTTGGGAAAAATTGTGCTTAGCATTGGTTTGGGCGAAGCAACACAAAATCCTAAAGCTCTTGAAGCAGCGGAGAAAGACCTAGCTACAATTTCGGGGCAACGTCCGGTGACCACACGGGCGAAAAAGTCTATCTCCTCTTTTAAGCTGAGAGTTGGTATGCCTATTGGGATGATGGTGACGTTGCGAGGTAAACGCATGTACGATTTCTTCGACAAACTGGTTAATATTGTTCTACCGAGGTTTCGAGATTTCCGCGGATTATCACGGGATTCGTTCGATGGTCGAGGAAACTACAGCCTAGGCATGAAAGAACAGATAGTGTTCCCTGAGATTGATTACGACAAGGTAGATAGAATTCGCGGCCTCGAGGTAACCATTGTTACTACGGCCAAGAACGATGATGAAGCCAGGACTTTATTGGAACTAATGGGCATGCCCTTCAGGAGAACTTGATATGGCGAAGTTATCTAAGATTGTTAAGTCAACACGCACGCCAAAGTATAAGGTGCAGCAGCGTAATCGCTGTAAG
>JAUVXS010000106.1 GCA_030603485.1 Dehalococcoidia bacterium | reverse complement strand
GCCAGAGTAAAAGAGGGCAGGAGGATGACCAGTGAAGCGGCAATGAGCCCGGCTAATTTAATACGCCCTACCATCAGGCGACCACTGCGCTTATGGTGATATGGGTTTGCATTTGCCTGTCACCGATGAAGTAGGTCGGCGTCAGCAATTTCAAGCCAAATTGCTTGGTATCCCCGGGAGCCAGGCTTGAGCCACCGGCGTAAGGCCAAAATTCGCTTTCTGTCTTAGTGACAGGGACATAACCTCGTGCAGTATCGCCAGATATACGAAACCGTAACCCATACACGTTTTCACCATTGGTGCCATCATTGCGCAGCGTCCATTTATAGGCACTGGGATTATCCACCCATTCAGCATCCTCCCCCACGATAAAGGTATCCACATTACTATTGCCTTCTACAGTCAAAGTGCACCACTCTATCGCCGGGCTTGTCGCGTACTCCATGTCCGTGGCTACTTGTCCTAGCGGCCACTGTGTTTTATCCAGGCTGATAGAAATCTCATTGACTCCTGTCATAGTAATAGTTATGGACTCGCTCTCCTCGCCCAGGGCCGGCAAGGAAAAGACTAAGGCCAGTATAATGGCTGCCGCAATACTCGTGATTAGTGCTTTCATCTACCTCTCTGGATTGGATGAAGCTGCACTTACTGTATTGGGCCAGTCGTTTTCGGACAAATCGACCACGGTAAAATGCTACAACCCTACTCAGTTCTTGTCAAGCCCTAACCGGTCGATAGTGCGGGGGAGGATATACTATAGCTTACAAGCTACAATTTTTGGGAAAAGCAAACTGTTACTCATGGCACCCTGGTAGGCGAGACCCCCCTTTTGGAAATACTTATCAGTTACCATTGGGGGCACCGGGTGATGCCCCTGGCATCCCTCTTCCTCTGCCAGGGCTTACCAAATAATGACATCAACATCCTCTGCCATCCAGTATAAATGACTGCGCCCCGTAGAAATGTCACTCCAATATTACACCACCGAAGAGTTTATCCTAGAAGCCTTTGCGGAACGTTCCTCAAAAGAGCTTCTGCTTCCCGGACAATTTCCTGCACCAGATCGTTGGCTTTAGGCATATCTTTGATTCGCTGAGCCACTTCACCGGCGGCCATCATCGCTTTTTCCTTGTTTCCTTCGTAGACAGCTTTTATTGAATCATTCTCATACTGAATCAAAGACATATCAATCGTAGTATAATCATCGGGAGTGCCGAGAAAAACGCCGGGCGATTTCTTGAGAGTGTTTTGGGCGTGTTCGATGCTGCGGGGTGTTTTCAACCACCGAGCAGGTCCGACGAAACCGCGTGCTACGAGGGTTGCTCTATCGCCTGCCTCCACAACTGATTCTTTCCAAAGTTGATGAAAATCACTCTCCTGTGTTGCCAGAAAACGGGTTCCCATCTGTACGCCGTCCGCACCCATTATCAGTGCGGCTGCCAGCGTCTTGCCATCAGAGAACCCACCGGCCCCGGCAACCAAGGTCTTATCGTCTGATACTTCCTCCACCACGGCTGGAAGCAGAACCATTGAATGGACCGGTTCCCACGAGGTATGGAAACCGCCTTCATGACCGGAAGCTACTATCACGTCGACACCAGCTTTCTTACAACGCAAAGCTGTCCTAACAGATGGCACAACGTGAATCCAGGTAAATCCTGCTCCTTTTATTTTGTCATTCCAGCCAATGGGGTCACCAGCGGACGTAAAGATCACTTTGAAATGGTTCTTGATATCAGGGTTCTCTTCGCAAACCCTGATGGCCGTATCAATTATGATGTTCGCGTGTTCGAGCATTTCTTGTGATACCATCACATTGACACCGAAAATACCGCCTTTATCTTTAACCAACTTGTATGTCCGTTTCAACACAGTCTCTAACACTCTAGCCCTATCGTCGTCAGGATTGGCTTCTCCGGTTTCCACAAAGGCCTTGTAAACCCATGGCTGAGTATCTTTACTAGCAAGTCCACTTGTGGAAAGCAATCCGAGGACGCCTGCGTTTGCGGTAGCAACACACAGGTTGTTGTTACTGAAGGGGCCCATGCCGGCCTGTATAATAGGGTATTTGATACCGAGCAGGTCGCACAATCTTGATTTAATCATAAAACCTCCTGTTTCTATTTTGTACGGTGGAACCTAATTCTTGAAATGGTGTATTATGGCCGATGTTTTGTTGTTTGTCAAACCATCTAAACTGGATTATTCCCCGGCGGACTTTTTAGACAGACTGTGTGGCATCGTATAGTCATGCTTGTATCGGCCCTCAGGCATTAGCTATAATAACTCATTTGCGGCAACGTCTCAAAAATGATGCAATGTAATCGCAGGCAAACATGAAAAACAATGCTTTGAGGATAAACCCAACCGATAATGTTGTCATTGCGCTGCGATCTCTAAAAAAGGGTGATACGGTAATATTGGAGAACGAAAAGAGCTTTGAGATGATGGAGGATATTCAGGCGGGACATAAGATAGCTCTGGAAAACACTGCCGCAGGTGAAAAGGTCTATCGCTACGGCGAGCCTATCGTAGAAGCAACTCGAACAATAAACCGCGGTGAATGGGTACACGTCCATAATACCCGCCCCATTCCTGGTGATATAACCGCCTAATAGTCGGAGGTATGTATGGAGTTCAAAGGATATCAGCGCGAGAATAGTGGTTATGGAATCAGGAATCATGTCCTGGTCATGTGTTCGGTGAACTGCGCCAGTGGTGTTGTGCAGGCGATTAAGCGCGCCCTTCCAGAAGTAGTGCCCGTAATCAATAACTACGGCTGTGGTTCTGGTGGAAATGATGCTGCGGTTATGATACGGACCCTGGCGGGAATTGCGAACAATCCGAACGTCGCCGCAGTACTGGTTATCGGGTTGGGATGTGAAGGTTTAGGAGCGGAACGCCTGGCAGACTCCATCAAGGGAAAACCTGTTGAATGCCTGCTTATTCAGCGGGATGGTGGAAGTGCAACCACCACAAAGAGAGGTATCGAAATCGGCAGGCATTTCCTGTCACTGGCCAGAGTACAGAAAAGAGTACCTGTCCCCATTACAGAACTGGTGGTGGGGCTGGAGTGTGGCGGTTCGGATGCTCTTTCCGGGATTACGGCCAACCCGGCTGTCGGTGCTGCCGCTGACCTCTTTATTAAAGAAGGTGCAACCACTATCCTCGCAGAAACTACTGAGATGATTGGCACGACACACATACTTAAACGAAGGGCAGCCACTCCTGAAATTGGTGAACAGGTCGAAGAACTTGTAAATAACCAGGAAGAGAGAGTACGCCAGGCTCTTGGCGAACGGGCTGGAATGGTGATAGCGCCGGGTAACATAGAAGGGGGGCTTTCGTCCATCACCGAGAAATCACTCGGCTGTATCGAAAAGGGAGGCACCACGCCTATCAATGAGGTCGTAGGATATGCCCACCGACCTGCCAAACGCGGTTTGGTGATTATGGACACGCCTGGCTATGACATTGACTCGATGGCGGGACTTGCCGCAGGCGGTGCCCATGCAATACTATTTACTACTGGGCGGGGAACTCCGGCAGGATTCCCGGCGGTTCCGGTCGTCAAGATATGTAGCAACTCTACTACGTTCAACAATATGCCTGGCGATATTGATATTAATGCCGGGACTATCATTGATGCAGATAAATCTATTGAGCAGGTCGGGCAGGAAATCTACGAGCTGACGATAAGGGTGGCTAACGGTGAGCTTACCTGTGCTGAGAAAAACCTTTCCATCCCGTTCAACTACCTGAAACAAGGACCGACTTTCTAACAGTTCGGAAAGGGTTTCGCGAAATAGGAATTTACTGCATGTCGGAAGCCCGATTGTGTTCTTTACGCGATGAAAGCAGTGTACTTCCCAAATAGAGGCGTCAATAGTGTACTGGGGCAAACTAGCCATAAGTCACAGGAAATCCACTGCTCAGAAGGCGTCGGAAGCGGACTTTCTCTGACATGAATCTATCATTTTCCTGGCTGCTAGAGCCGCACGACCTATGGTAGGATAAAAAGGTATACCATTAGCGATAAGCCTTGAGCGCAGCTCACAGGTGAGTTTCCATTCCTCGCTATCACAGTTCTCAATGCCAAGGCTCGGCTCTGGCACAACAGCCAAAACTGGCTTTGTGTGCATAATATCAAACTTCAGACCTAGCATCGCGAAAAGTTTGTCCAGTGTGAAGTCAGGTTGTTGTGTTCGGCGAAAGACTCTTAGCATGATGATGAAAAGGTCGAAATGGTGGTCTTTAGTCATCATCTCGAAAATATAACCCATGGACAAGCGCTTGCGGTCGCTGATGATTGAAAAATCGACTGGATTGCTTAGCCAATCCCATTCAGGAAAACCCTGATCTCTAAGTTGCTCCCGGAATTCTTGTGGTAATGGAATAACATCTAGTCCGGCGCTCTCGCATTCATCGGCAGCTAATACACTGGCACCTCCGGCACCTCCAACCACACCCACCCGCTTGCCTGCGGGGGATGACAAGAAATAAAAAGACACCGCCAGGTCAATGAATTCCTCAAGACTCTCCGCAGCAATAGCAGCTGTCTGGCTTATCGCTGCGTTCCACACTTCGGTCAAACTAGCTAAAGAAGCGGTATGGGAACTAATTGCTCTTGCTCCGGCCTGACCCTCTCCACCTTTGAGGATAATGACAGGCTTGATGGCTGTAGTGCGACGCAGAGTATCAAAGAAACGACGACCATCTTTCACACCTTCTATATACATTAATATCACCTTCGTTTGTGGATCCTGGGCAAAATAATCAAGATAATCAGATTCATTAAGGTCAATAGCATTACCGTAACTTATGACCTTGCTAAAGCGAAGACCTCTCATGGCGCCTGTTGTGACGATATCGAATGCCAGGTTCCCACTTTGCGAAGCAAGCGCTATGCTACCTGACTCTTTAGGAAACCTGTCTGCAAAGGAGAGACCGTGAGCCGGATAATACACACCCATGCAGTTAGGACCGATGATGCGAATGCCCAACTTCCTTGCTAGTTTGAGTATTTCTTGTTCCAACTGAGTTGCTTCTAGGCGCCCGGTCTCGCTAAAACGAGCAGTGAAGAGATGGACAGCCTTAACACTTTTGCTGGCGGCATCCTCCAGCATCTTGGGCACTTCTCGCGCTGGAACACGCGAGATGACATAATCCACAGTGCCCGGTATTTCCCTCAGCGAAGCATAACACTTCAGCCCCTCAACTTCAGTATATTTAGGATTCACAGGGTATATCTTACCTCTGAAACCCTGTGCAAGTAAGGATGACAAGAAACCAGTACCAGGTCCTTGTTGGGTTCTCGACACACCGACTACGGCAATCGAACTGGGGTGCAGAATTACGTCTAATGGATGATGAGACACAGTCAAACCTCCTTATATTAAGTACAGGGTAAATCGGTTATGCTATTTGCAATCGCGTCTCTCGAGCCAGTCTGCTTACCCTGAAAAAAAGCTACGCTCCAAATTGGAAACGAATGGGTATTATAACACGGGCGCCCTTTTGTGGCAAAACTCCGATTTGAGACTGTTCTGAGACCCCTTTCTTAAAACCTCGTTCTCCAGGGTCTGCTCGCCCACCAGCCGTTCCAGCTTCTCTATCCTGTCCCTGAGCGCTCCTTTCTAATTCTCCCGACCTGAAGTGTCCAGTCTCAGGGGTTCACTTCACTCCACGGCTTCTTTACCAGAACGCATATATTGCGTGAAAAATTCCTTATCGGGAGATGGTATGACTTCTCCGGTGACATAGTAATGATTTCCCAGCCAGTTTTGACTAATAGCTTTTTAAGCTCGCCATAAGAGAAAAGGTGATAGTAACGGTAAACTGTTTCCTCTTTTAGCCTCCAGGGGACTTGCTGCTCTTTTGATTTGAGCCAGAACCTTGATTGTCCATAGTTCCACACTGTTAAAAAAGC
>JAUVXS010000118.1 GCA_030603485.1 Dehalococcoidia bacterium | reverse complement strand
CCCCGGAGGTAGCAGCGGTGGCTCAGCAGTTGCTGTGTCCACAGGTGAAGCTATCTATGCTCTGGGTTCTGACACTGGGGGCAGCATCCGTCAACCAGCCGCACTTTGCAGCGTGGTGGGACTTAAACCAACCTACGGTCGGGTCAGCCGCTTCGGCTTGGTTGCTTTCGCCAGCTCTCTCGACCAAATTGGGCCAATAACCAAGGATGTCACTGACTGTGCATTAGTGATGAATGCCATTGCCGGCCATGACTCCAGAGACTCAACTTCAATACCTCACCCTGTCCCAGACTACACCCAACAACTAATTCCAGACATCAAAGGACTAAGAATTGGCATTC
This sequence comes from Dehalococcoidia bacterium, assembly GCA_030603485.1. Taxonomy (GTDB): domain Bacteria; phylum Chloroflexota; class Dehalococcoidia; order GIF9; family AB-539-J10; genus RBG-13-51-36. The sequence goes on along the minus strand of JAUVXS010000118.1, from coordinate 4,089 downwards.
CCAGGGAATATCTTGTCGAGGGCGTACAGAACCAAGTAAAAACAGCTTTGGAAGCTGCTATAACTAAACTCCAGGACCTAGGCGCAGAAATAGATTGGGAAGTCTCTCTACCTCATACTAAATACGCTCTGGTTGCTTACTATATACTTGCTCCGTCCGAAGCTTCAGCGAATCTGGCTCGCTACGATGGAGTAAGATACGGCTTTTCCGAGCGAGATGCCAGTAATGTAATCGAGACAACAGAGAGGACGCGACAATTTGGCTTCGGGCCTGAGGTCAAAAGGCGTATAATGCTGGGTACTTATGCTTTATCCGCAGGTTATTACGACGCTTACTATCTTAAAGCACAGAAGGTGCGCACACTGATGAAACAAGAATTTGAGCAGGCCTTTGAAAAATATGATGCCCTGGTCACCCCAACTTCGCCAATAGTACCTTTTAAGCTCGGTGAAAAATTAGAGGACCCAATGCAAATGTATTTGAGCGATGTATGCACCCTACCCATAAACATAGCTGGAATCCCGGCTATCTCCATACCTGCCGGCTTTGCTGATACCTTGCCTATAGGTATGCAAATCATGGGCAAACCTTTCAGCGAGGAAACGCTGCTGCGCATCGCCTTCGCCTATGAGCAAGCAACCACTTGGCATAAGAGAAAACCTCCGTTATCATGAAAATAGTGCGAATGACATGCTATTCAGGCTATATCTATGCCGAGGCGGCGTAATCTTTTATGACTTTCCATATCCTGTGGATTTGGGCACAATATGACTAGCCGGTGGAGGAAAAGGCAGGCTGAACGCAGGCTTGCCAAGGCTGGCAAACGGACTCAGATTTCGATTTGGACCATCGTTATTATCGCCCTGGTAGTTTTGGTGGTTGGCTTAGCCCGAACTTGTGGATAGCTCACCGACAGAGAAGGGTCAACTGTATTTTTTACAATATATAGTAAGACAGAGCTGAATTTAGTGACGGAGTTCATCTCCGCCTAAAGGGGAGAATAGTATCTTCACCCCCTCGAATTAGCTCGTGACACAAAAGCTCTCCGTGAAGAAGGATGGCAAAACGCTCTGCAACAAATTGGCCACATGTGGGTGTTAAGAAGGAACAAAGGAACTGGCTTGGGACTATTATGATATAAGGCTTAGGAAAGAATCAGCCAGAAGGCACAGCCGTGGCAGGCTACTCAATAAGATTCCTGGCTCAGATGTGAATTACACCTGATTAATTCACAGATTATGTAGAGACACCCACTTAGGCTTCATATCCTTTATATTCCGGTAGACTTCATCAAAGTCGAAGCTGTAGTCAAAATGCTCCTTTGCCTGGTGCCTCAAATGACCTCGTATCTCAAGGTGGCGGATAACGATTAGCTCTTCCTCTTCCTGAGACGCATGCACAAGTTGGATTCCCGAAGGACTCCAGACGCCGCTTTCGCCGCAGAATCGCCTACCAGTTCTTTCAAACACGCCCACGCAGTTAGCCCCGATGCTCCATACCTGGTTATGGGCAGCCAATGCTGAGTGCATCAGACTCCAGATGAACTGATAGTAGTTGTCTAGCTGCAGGTTAAGCAAGGGGTACTTACGGACTGCTTCCATCCGCCAAGCAGCCAGGGTAATGATAACATCCACATCATCGTCAAAAGCATATCTTCTGCCCAGACCGACAAAACACAGGTCATAGCACATCACTATTCCTATCCTTCCCCATCGCATATCCAGCACCAGCCTCCTGTCACTTCCTCTGTGAAAAAAGAGTTTATCCAGCGGAGTTAAAAATATCTTGTCGTAGAATATATCATTGTAATCAGCGTCCGGCGTCATCACAAAGGTGCTATCGTGTATCTTTGCGTGGTGTTTATCCACTCTTACATTGCTAAAGAAGACCATCTTCAGCCCGTTGCCGCTGCCAACTAGCCCCGCTTTTATACCATCCAGCACCCTTTTTACCTCCGGCTGGTGGTTATCACTGGCTTTCAGTTGCTCCTGTACCTCTGCCTTGTGGTCCGCGTCCCAAATATAGCCAGAAATACACAATTCTGGAAAGACCAGGATATCAGCACTCACCTCGTGGGCTACCTGTACGATACTTTCCATGCGTGAGAGATTGTAGCCAATATCAAACTTGGGGTTTATATTCGCTATCATAAATGTAGGGCAAGCTTCGCTTTCGGAGAATGTCACATCCATCACCTTGTATCCGCTGACCAGAGTGGAAACGGCGCCATCTCCTTGTTTTACACTTGCCGATGTATTTGGTTCCGTTTTCCCTTGCTTCTCACTCATTCGTACATTCTACATCAACCGTTGTGCCAGGCAAAAGAAGTTTTTGAGAGTGTGTTTTGGCGCGCCAATCCACTTCCCTGTGCTCGGTATGGAAATAGAAAGCCTGTTCCGTTGAACAATCTGGATGATGAAGCCTTTCCATCTCCCGGCTTATATCTGAACATCAATTAACTTGGCATGCTCGGAATTGATGCCGGGAATTAAGATGGGCACATCTTCATCGTAGCGGAAGGCTGAGGCCGTACTTATAACCGCTTTATCTCTGGCAAATTTCGGTTACAGAATCTTCGCCTGGTCGGATTCTATGGCGGAAAAGACGATATCCAGAGCGGAGACATCCATGTAGGCGGCATTCTGGACGGGCATAGCCATAACCTCCTCCACCGGAGGTTTATGGCAGAACCAGCGCAAGGCTCAGTTTCTACGTTGTTGCCAGGCTGGCGAAGCCAGCCGAGGTAATCTCGGTGGGGAAAGAATAGGAGAAAAGTAGAGTTGCCCCTATTTTACGAGGAAATATACCCTTCTCTGATAAGGAGTTCGGCGACAAGAACTGCGCCTTTGGCTGCGCCCATCTTGGTGTTGTGGGATACCAGAAGGTACTTAATGCCGTTTTTCAGGACGTTGTCCTTCCTGATTCTGCCGACCACGGTAGCCATGCCATCCTCAGCATCACGATCGAGCCGCGGTTGAGGTCTGAACGGGTCTTCGTGGACTATTATCATGTGCTTGGGGGCTGAAGGCAGCTCAACTTCGTTGGCTGAGACGCTGTATTCCCTCATAGCCCTGACAACCTCGTCAACCTCACAGACGTTCTGCGTGGAGACGAAGACCGATTCCGTATGTCCTTCCCGGACATTGACACGGGTGCAGGTACTGCTTACATTGAACTTGGCTGGACTGACTGACTTACCTGCGAAAGTGCCCAGGATTTTCTGCGTTTCACGCTGCACCTTTTCTTCTTCCCCGACAATAAAGGGAATAACATTATCCAGGACGTCGAGGCCTATTACCCCCGGGCTCCTGCCTGCACCTGACAGGGCTTGCATGGAGGTCATTATGACGGCGTTTACTCCGAACGATTCGTAAATTGGTTTTAACGTTATCGCCAGGCCGGTAGTGGTGCAGTTGGGAATAGGTGTAATGAAGCCTTTCCATCCCCGGGCTTTTCTCTGAATATCAATTAATTTGGCATGCTCGGAGTTAATGCCCGGAATTAAGATGGGCACATCCTCATCGTAGCGGAAGGCTGAGGCCGTGCTTATAACCGCTTTATCTCTGGCAAATTTAGGTTCCAGAATCTTCGCCTGGTCGGACTCTATGGCGGAAAAGACGATATCCAGGGCGGAGATATCCATCTCGGCAGCACTCTGGACTGGCATGGCCATAACCTCCTCTACTGGAGGCTCCTGGCAGAACCAGCGCAAGGCTCCAGACTGGGCATCGGTTATGGCTGCCTTATAGTTGCGCCCTGCTGACCTCTCGGAGGCAGCAAGGGCAGCAATTTGAATCCAGGGGTGACCCTTCAGGGCAACGAGAAATTGCTGACCAACTATGCCAGTAGCTCCTACGATTCCAGCTTTTATCATGGTTTCCCCTCTGCTCTGTTTTTAATTTAAGGATAAGCGGGCACTATAACGTAAATACTTATTTCTTGTCAAATTTAGTGTACCTGCTGACACCTTATCAGGTGTCGCCTTGGTAGCTCCTCACGTTTGGCCCATATATCTATATTTTCTCCCTGCGGATTAGGCATAAGCAGCTTGCACTTCCTTTTATTGAGGTAATCGGGGCGAGAGGACTT
>JAUVXS010000006.1 GCA_030603485.1 Dehalococcoidia bacterium | reverse complement strand
GAGGCTTGCTAGCCATGGAACACGCGAGGCAGCTAAAGCTCCTCAGTCTGGGCCACTCATTCCTCCCCAGAAAACAGTGTACTGCGCAGAGGAATTACAATCAATAGTTAATTAAGGGCTTGACATCAATTAGGAAATCTTTTTGTTCAATATCGATAAAAAAGATGCGCTAAATTTTACGCCTGAGGGCTAGGCATAGAACCGCGGGGCAATAAAGGAACGATTTTCTATGAGGTCACAAAATAAGCTTATGTGCAATGGTAAACAATAATGACTTCCGTCACCCGAGTACGCTATTGACATTTTTAGGGAGACGGTTTATCGTTCATACATACCGCATTCAGAAAGAAAGGAGGTGAGTTCTCGTGCAAGCATATTGTGTTAAGTGTCGGGCTAAGAAGGAGATGAAGGATGCTAAAGCAATAACCATGAAAAATGGTAAGCCAGCAACACAAGGGATCTGTCCTACATGCGGCACAAAAATGTTTAGAATCGGAAAAAGTTAATTCCTGATTTTAACAACATCGGGATTCATATATGGCTGGATATTCTTATCACTTGGATATCCAGCCTTTCTTTTGCTTAAGGCTGAATTAGTCAAGCTGATTTACCATGCGAGACGGAATGCAAAATTGTTACATATGGGTACCATTTAACAAACATCGGGATGTGGGTTAAGCCAAAATAAAAATAGGCATAAGAAATCACCAATCCATATCACGGTATAACAGAATGGAAAAATGTGTGGGCTTTTCACGCAGTGTAACCTAGCGTGCCTAGGGAGTTGCCAAACTCTTTATAACAGCGCAAGAATTAGTTGAACAACACCGAAAATAATCCCCAGTCCACCAAATATTCCCGCAACGTAACCTACAATCTTAACTATCTTATTATCAAATTTTTTGTACAAAAGAATACCGATAACCAATAAAACAATTCCAACAAGAATAATCACCATTGATTCTATAAATCCGAGACTCATTATACTTAATATCCCCCTCTGCGTTTATTCTCAACTCGTTGCATTACTATCCCCACGATGATACAAGCTAGACCGGGCAATAAAACCGGAATAAAGCCTAGAATTGTACCATTCTCCAGTGAATAAAGGAGTAACCCATAGAAAGATGAAATATACACTAGACCAATCACTATGGCTCCCAGAGGCAAAAAACGTGGTTTGGAAATAAGCCCCCCTGCTGACAGCAATGCTGTGCCGACTCCACCTAGAATCCATGTAAACCCCCACCACGCAACACCAGCGCCTCTCGGACCTATGCTCATTAAACTCTCAGAGCAAGAAAATGCCAGCGGCGTACCTAGTGCTATTATCCCTACCCCTACCCAGGAAATAATCTTCAAAGCTCTCATTTTTGTCCAGCACCATCCTTTATATCCATAGTTTTACAACAAAATGACAGCAGGGCAAAGCCGGAATGAGGCAGGTATATCACCAAGCCCTAAAACGTCCGACTTTGCTCCTGCCAATTACTGTGCCGGAAAGACCTTGCTTATGGCAAAATACTGTGAGCTACTTGAACAGTAAGTCTAACCTTCATCTCACCGGGGCTGATTGATGGCGGTGGGGCTGGGGCTGGAACTGGCATCGGGCCCCCTGCCATTTCATATTCATAAGCTATGCCTTTGTAGATAGGTGGAATATGGACGCTCTCAGAGACATAGGTTGGCTTTCCCAAGGTGGTACCAGCCAGCTCGGCCAACTGCTCTGCCTTGGCTTTGGCATCAGCCATTGCCTTTTCTCTGGCTTCCTCATAATAGACTGAGGGGTCATCTATGGAAAAGCCTATGCTCTCTATCCTGGTGAGGTCGCCTCCAGCCTCAGCTACAGCATTGATGATGATGCCCGCCTTATAATCAAGAGGATAGCTTTCAATATCTAACACCCTTATCTTGGCAACCACCGTATTGGTTACTTGATAGCCAATCACGATTTCCTCTTCTGTCTCCCGGTCCCATTTTGTTCTCTGGCGAATGTTGAAATACTGGGTCTGGATGTCTTCTTCCGCCACTCCACTCTCGGTGAGCGCTGTTATGACCTTATTCATGGCTTCAGATGCCTTGGTCTGAGCCTCGGCTACGCTTGCCTCCTGCGCCACAATACCTAACCTCAGGATAGCGATGTCAGGGGTGACGGTTACTTCTCCCGTGCCACTCACCCAAATCCCTTCTTGCTGGCTACTTAGGTTAATGTCTAGTTTTGTCGGCATTTGCGTTGGTGCTGGGGCTGGTGCCGGAGCAGGGGCCGGCGTTGGTGCCGCACAAGCAAACAAACTCGCGATTAACAACAATCCCAACATGCTTAACAATATTTTCTTTTTCATCGATAAAAACTCCTCCTTTTAGATTTTGGTAGGCTAGACATCCGATGAGCTAACATTCTTGAATGTAAACTCGATTTTGACATCTTCGCCCAATTAATAGCTCGAAACAAGTAGCCAAAGAACTGCTTCCCGACGGTATCCCTCTGTGGCGGCGAATACATCCACATAATAAAGTCCGGAAGGCACATCCTGTCCAACCTTAATCTCAAGATCCAAAGTTGTTCGCTCTCTCGGTTTCAGATGTATGATATCGTGGGATGGGGCTACCTGGATTCCTTTAGGGACTTTGTCGTATGCAAGCCATTCCCCTGCCTTCGCTGTGACAGATATACCAAACTCTTTATCAAAAGTCGAAGTTAAAACGAGTTTGGCTGCGCCGGAGTTACCCTGACGCAATACACCTATGTGTTCTGTTTGCGGTAACTCAGCATATTTTTTCAATACGGCATATTCTTTCTCTAACGTATCAGACCACTTGTAGGAGGGGTATTCCGCACCGGTCTCAGTGATGTCCAATCCCGTTGATGACTCTAAGTCAAATTCAGCCGAATACGGTGGCGTGAACTTGTATTTATCTGATGGCATATAAGGTGTAGGCGTTGCACCGGGGGCTGGCGTCGGTGCCGGAGCCGGGGCTGGCGTCGGTGCTAGAGCCGGTGCTGGCTTGGCACAAGCTGCCACGAGGGACAGTAACATGATTATGATGAGGAAGAGGCTAAAAGGCAACAATATTTTTTCCCTCTCCAATTTAATTCCTCCTGAATGAGATTTCACCTTACCATATCTACCACATATAATTTAGCTTTTCCTCATATTTCACCTCCTGTCTTATCAGCCTAATTTTTACCATGCCACTTGCCAAGAGAGGGGAACACAGACAGTAGGAGAAACCCCTCGTTTACCCACTCCCACAAACCTCCCACTGCGAAGCGTCGTTTGTTGCCAACCAGCCCCAGCTTGGAGACCTTCCTGTTCGTCCGCTATTTGTCCGTTATATGACCGTTATGTGTCCGCCCCGCCCAAGAGTGCCACACTTACCAGAGATCCACACCCAACTTACTGGAGAGGGATGATGCGAAACTCCCAGGGGCCTTCCCAGTCACCGAGCTTAGTTACCGTGAAGGTCAACTCTGTGGCGTTCTGGGGCACCGGATCCAGATTTTCCCATATATGTTCTGTCCCATTTTCGAGGAAGCGAATCGCTGATGGGCCGGCTTGTTTTACAGCACCACCATCAACGCTGTACTCGGCAGTAACGTGCATCATCATTGGCGGTGGTGGAAACTGAGGACCCTGAGGTAGACTGTAACCCGGTGGAGTATTGAAGACATACACCTTCATCCCTGACGCAGACAACTCTACTCTCTCCAAGATGATGGTGATTCCGCTTACGGTCTGTGAACTGTTTACCTCAATGGTCTTCTCCATCGCTCCTTCGGCAGGCAAGATGAGTATCGGAGCGGTCATTCCCCAGCTCGGTTTCATGTGGAATCTTCCAACCTGTATGTCTCCGAGTTCAACGTAGTAATAGCCGTAATCAACCTGCTTCTGCTGGTTATCAAGCTGGTCCCACGTCACGGTATAGATTGCGGCTTCTCCTGGGTTCAGCGACCTAGTTCCTGTGCCGGCAGAAAAGGAGCGGAGAGGCTCGTATGGTTCGGGGCGCATTATTTCTACCGCTGGTGGAAACGGCTCTATCTGGACAGGTGATGAGCTCACATTCTTGAAAGAGAACTCAACCTTGACATCTTCACCAGGTAAATAGGAACTCTTGTCGGTAGTCGCATCGACCTCTAGCGGAGGTCGGAGGGGGGCAGGAACAGGTGCTGGGGCTGGCGCCGGGGCGGGAGCCGGTGCTGGTGCCGGTGCTGGAGCTTGGACGCCAGCGGGCAGTATTCCTGTTCCCCAAAGTACGCCAACTGCCAGCATAACAACTAGAATTATTGGCGTTACGGCACGCCACACCGGCTGGTGAGGCACCAGGCGTCCCAGTGCCTCCCAAAATCGGTTGCGTTTAACCTCCGTACTTCTCACTTTTTCCTCCTCTTCACTTAATCTCGAGAGCAACCTCTCCTTAAGCTGTTCTTTGAAGGCAGGCGAAGGGAGAGTTCTAAAGCTGACCATCTTTTGCGCAAAGTCAAGTACCGCCTGGTAGTCATCGCTTACATCGGCACCAATCTTTACTTCTTCACCGGCAAGCATCCGGTCTATGTTTTCTAAGAACTCTTTCTCCATGTCAGCTTCCCTGCCCATTTTGCCACCCCCTGAAGCAGTCCCTTAGCCTGCGAATTGCCCGGTAAAGAATTGTTCCCACATTGGACTCAGTGAGGCTAAGCATCTCAGCAATCTGGCGGTTGGTTAGCTCAGCTCCAAACTTGAACGAGATAATATCCTGTTCCTGTTGGGGAAGTCCTGCCAGGCATACCCGTAGCCTTTGTCGCTCCTCCCTCCTGACGGCTTCCTCCTCAGGGGATGTGTTTTCAGATGACATATCGGCTGTCTCTTCCAGAGGAATGGTCTGCCTTTTACTGCTCACCCGGTAGTGGTCAATGAGCGTATGTCTGGCAATAGACAGAAGCCAGGTAGAAAATGACGCCTTATCTGAGCGATAGCTACTGAAACCTGTTAAAGCCTTTTCAAAAACGCCAGAGGTAAGGTCCTCAGCTAAATGGACGTCACCTATCCTATAGCTTATGTACCGAAAGACCCTGGGCAGATATTGCTCATAAAGCTCGGCAAAAATCTCCCTGGCACTTCTGGTATCTTCACCAGTGTATGCCTTTGTCTTACTCTCTGATTTCCCCAAAAGCACTCCTTGAGGTTGCCTCTATTTATCTATACGATGGAATGAAGAAAGTATCACAAATATTTTTTAACTCCTAACCCGGCGGCAACAGCAGCGCCAGACCTATAGGTACCAACGCTGCACCCAGAATCAGTAGACCAATCAATAATTTCCTGTTCATTTTTTAATCCCCTACGCATAATATATTAAACGAACTCCACCGCAAAAAGTTAGCTCACCTTGAAAAAGAGGCGTCGCCTCTCTCTTATTAAGGGGCAGAGATTGTTTATTAACCTCACCCCTGCATCAAGAGTAGTGCGATGCCTACACCGAGTAATGCCAAACTTATGGCTAAGCCTACAACTAGCAACTTCATTTTCATTATCTAAAAACCTCCCAGATGTAATGTATCAGCTAATGAATGATTACCTACTCTGAACAAAGGAAGCACCTCCTTACGGAGGTGCTTGTCCCTTAGCAGCAGCGACTTTCACAGTTACCACTTGATAGCCTGGCAATGTTTGCGTTATTTCTGTGTGGACTCACTGACTCTTTTACTGAGTATTCTCTATATCACCGTTCTCTATGTGGAATTCTACGCGGCCCTCTTCATCGACATCAATGTCCCCTAGTTTAAATGTCCCCACAGGCAACAGCTTTTGAATCTCTATCAGCCTGACCACCTTCCCCTCATCAAGGTCAACGTGAGCAATCCAGCTCTTCTCGCCCAGCTCTATGGCTACCCTTACCAGCATTCCTGAGAACTCCTCGGTCTCTCCAGTTTCCATGTCCGCCCTCATCCCAAAGGAATACATGGGGAAGACCATACCTATACTGGCTCCCTGGTCCAGAAGCTCCTTGACCCCGGGGTCAGCCTTGGCGATGTTGATTGCCTCCTGCTCGTCGGCCTCACTTAATTCAGGCATGTCAACTATTTCAATCGCCACTTTTACTTCGGTCACCTCCTGGCTCTCCAGGTCTACCTCGGCAGTGACCAGCCGCCCCATCGTTCCTTCACATATCACCGTTCCCGTGTCATCTACTATCTTTATTACCTTCACCACCTCTATCTCTTGGTCACCGAGAGCCAGTTTAACTTCAAGGCTGCTCTCGGCGATTTCCGCGGCCAGCGCTTCAGACGATTGTCCAGTAAGTGATGGTAATGCTATTGTCAGTCCGATAATCAGCGCTATAGCTGATACACTAGCTAGGGCTGTCTTCCAGACCGGTTGCCGTGAAACTAAACCTTTCATTATGATATCTATTCCTCCTTTTATTTCTGATTTTGCCAGTGCTAAGATGGTAACCCCCACCCGCTGCCTCTGAAGGTAGCCAGCATTGAGCAAAGCCATTCTCAGCCGGCGTTGATGGCTCTGCAGCTCAATCTCAGGAAGTTCGACTTTTTCCAGCTTCTTGATTAACTCTTCTTCCTTCATGGCTACCCTCCATTTACTATAACCCGGCTTTTGCCAAAAGGTTGCATTTTATTCCATTAGCTTTCTTAATTTTTCTAAGCATCGATGCAGCAGAGATTTTACAGTTCCCTCCCGCTTTCCCAGGATTTCACTAATTTCTTTGACCTGTTTATTTTCAAAGAACCTTAGAGTAATCACTTCCTGGTATTTGATGGAGAGCCTGGAGATGTTTTCGTGCAGAGTGAGAAACTCCTCGTGTCTTTTTAATTCCGCTTCAGCCTCAATAAGCTCGGCCTCAGCCGATGGCTCGGAGATGCTAATCGAGTTGGAGACTTTTTCCAGAGAAAATTGCCCGTGTTTATTTTTCCTGAAGTAGTTGGCAATTTCATGAGTGGCGATGCGGTAAAGCCATGAGGAAAAAGGGGTACCACGCCAGTGGAATTGCCCCAGATTCTTCAGAGTCTTGAAGAATACTTCCGAAGTCACATCCTGAGCGATTTCAATACTGGCTGTTCTTCTTAAAACATAGCCAAAGATTTGGGAATAATACCGGTCATAGAGCTCACCAAAAGCTTCGGTATTGTTCTTGGCTCTTTCGACCAGTTCTTTTTCCTGCTCTAAATCCATCTTTCACTATTTATAACGCACCATTGCCCAAAAGGTTGCATTTACTTAGAGACCGAGCCAAGAAGCGGCAGAAAAGGGAAGCGGAGGTAGCGCGGAGAAAGGCAGAGCAGCCAGCACTATTCCAGTTTTAGTATTCCTCCGGTTGAGTAGGGTCGAGGAATTAACTCGACCCTATTTTTTACCCGGGGTAACAAGACAAGCGATTAGCTCGACTGAACAAAGTGGACAAATGTTACGTGTAGCACAAAGCATAATAGTAATTGGTGACTCGGAGCTTTGGCAAAGATGACTTAGCGTTGGAACCTAAAAGGAAAGGCATTTAGCGCTCTGATGGAGACTTGGGCTGGCCTTTCGCTTCCATGAGCACGCCCCAAGGGCCTCTCCGTAGTCTATCAGGTATACTCTTTAACAACCGTCTTGTCTTAGTAATTTCTTCAGCGTACTTCTTGGTATCTTTTACAAAACCCATAATTGCAATCGGTGGAAACCAAAAAGAGGCAATTCCCAAGGATACTTTGCCTAAAATCTTGCCAGTTTCCAATTTGAGGCGGCGCCGTGCTTCATGTTCCAGATTTTTAATGTTAGCGACGTGCTCAGTTATGGCTGCTTCGATGTCTTTTGTTGCAAGGTGTGCTACAGTTGAGAAATCAGATGCCTCTTCCAGAGTCATTCGCCTTCGTGCCTGCCTTAACTTCTGGCGAAAATCCTCCAAGAAACCTTCCTCTTTCAGTTTTATGATTTCTTCAACCGATATCGCGCTAAGCCAATCCAAATCTTCATGCTGGATAGCGGTCGCGACGGCGCTTGTTTGTCGCTCTTCCCAACCTAAGAGTCTGGCGTTTTCAAGATTACCACGTTGCACCCGCCACTTGTATAGATCCCATAAATATCTGGGGAAAAGCGGTGCGAGATCGAGTTCGATGCTCCCATGAAGTTGGCCTTCCATGACCCCGAACTCCGTAATAAACGACACCAACAAGTCCTTTAGATTCGGCTGCTCCGGCTTTGCTGAAAGAGATTGCTCCTGGAGCATTCTCATTCGCTCGAAGCATTGGGATAATCTGTCTGCATCGCTCTTGGCCTCTCTGAAAGGAGCCGGTAGTATCTCTATTCGTTTAATCGCTTTTTTTATAGCTCGGGCTCCTGTGATCTCTTGCGTAGCCTGTTTTACTTCTTCCCAACTGGAATATCTAGCCTGAAGAATATCGCTCGCATAAGCAGTAGTTAGCTCTAAGCTACGCTCAATCATGCTTTTCTCGACGTTGAAATCGAAATCACGCTCAGCCGGACACAATATGGCAAAGGGCGTCTCCAATTTAGTGGTAAAGCATCGTTGCAGCTTCAATACATCAACACAATCACGCAATAGATTAATTGCCAGTGTTAACGTTTTCTCTCGTGGCACAAAATCGAAATTGCGAAGTCCTGATAGGGTGTCATCGTGACAGACCACAGTGTCAACATACAACCCGGCAGAAGTAAATTGTCGTCTCAGGTACATCGGACGACTTACGCTGTATACCGGAAGAATGTCAAGCGAAACAAGGTGCGTACGTAATTCCTCGTAGTGGAGCTTCCAGAAATTTTGTAGGTCCTCCAATCGCCGCTTTACCGCATATGTGATCTGCTCCTCCGTCTTGCCGTATGCCCATTTCTTGATTCCAGCTTCAACGTCACCTCCGGCTTGTAACACTTCCGCGTTCTGCGCTTGGAAACAGTCTTTAAGCAGAGCGAAATACGACTTCTGGATTTCAAGGATTCGGTCAACCTGTTGCATTATTCGCTTTCCAACCTAGCCATCTGAAATGTCCAACCAAACTACTATTCGCGGATGCAAGGGCCCACTCGTCAGCGCCAATAAGCTCGAATAGGCGTCTTGATTCGCCGAAGTTATGCAGCAAATAATTGGTGACCGCACAACGAAGCGCACTCCTGCATCCCCGCCGGCAGCATCCTTTTTCGCACGGACACATCATAGCACTGCTATTTCCCTTGAACAAGGCGATGACTGTTGTTAACAAAAACTTCAACGTTCTGCCCTTTCGTTGGTTTGCTACTCTGTGCCTTCTCAAGCAAAAACGGATAGCGGTTGCGGGGTATCCGCTAGACAGCAGAGAGCAAAGATACTTAAGCCGTTTTCGGAAAAGACTTTAAAAAACTTTGTGCTAAATGTCCGATTTTAAGGGCCATTTTATGTCCAGCTAACGCGCCCTTAAAAGAGCTGTAAACGCTTGGTGGTTAGCAACTGGATAAAGGCCTCTCTAGCACGCGGCCACTCTATTCCTCGCACTGCTTGAAACATCTGCTCTATCTCAGAGCGAAGAACCAGATTGATATTCTCTTTCTTACATTCTTCAAGGTCACGCACAAAAAGCTCTCCTTCATCCAATGGAATGACTACGGCAGCGCAAACATTGTAGTTTTGAAGTCTCTTCTGGAGCCGCTCTACTTGAATGTTCAGCTTCCTAGCTTTTTCACCTATATTAGGCCCAGTCGTGTATGAAAGAAGTATGACCAACTGCTCTGGTTCAGCCATTTGAATGGCCTCATCAACTCCCTCCGCTTCGCTTCCTATAGAAAGCTTGGTAAATCCGGCAGCAAACAGTAAGCAAGACATCCCTCGGTTGAAGAATTCTTCATTGACCCGTTTTGAACCTAATCCTAGCCAATCCTCTTTGATAACTTCTTCAGGGTCTGTTCTCTTTCCAATGAAGGCCCGGGTATTAGATATTAGAGACATGATTAAATCCCAGCGCGGATTTGCCTTGCCCAGAATCGGGGGAAGAGCAAAGAGCTTGGTCATAAGGGGCTCAATACCCTGATGATAATGCGAATGGAAAAGGTTGGCCTCCCCAGAGCGAACTTCCTCTGGAACAGGCAAATCGTATTGTAAGATATTAAGATCTCCTGATTGGACAGACGAAAACTCAGACAAGTCTAGTTGGGCTCCGGCAATTCTATTTCCTCTACCGTCCTGAAGTCGGTATGACATGTGCATATCAGAAAGCGACACAGCGGCGTGAGCCGAAATCTGGAATCGAATCTCTTTCGCCGTAGAAGTGGCTTCTATTGTTGCTAGTATTGGGGCGAATATTTCCATTCGAGTGTAACTGCTTTGCCCGACTCTGAATTGCACCCGATGATGTGACATCTCTGGAAAATTTCGAAATCCTAAGGCACTCGCCAGTGCTTCAAGATTACGCGGTTTGGTCAGTGCGCTGATATCAGGACCAGTAGCATATAGAAGAAGATGGCGATAATCTGAAAACTCTGGCCAACCTGAGGTTAGGTCATCCCAAGGTTTCGCGACTTCTATGAATTGGCGCTGCGAGAACGCGGAAGTTGTAAAGGCACGATTTTGAATCTGAATAGAACCGTTTGTCCATCCGTCTAGGAGCGAATTTAGTCCACTCAGTGGGAGCGCGCCCTTTGCGAAGAGGACGTCCCTAACGATCGGCTGAATCTCTTCTAAGGCGACGGGACGTTCAGACGATAAACATGCGACTAGACTCAAAACTTGCCCTTCGGCCAGGTCAAGAATCGCTTTGACCCCTATTGATTGGTATGTCAAAAGAAACGGAGCAATCGCTTCTCTGAATGCCTCCGTCGCATCCACACTGTTCTGCAACCCAATCACCTCCACATTAATAGGTGCAATTCAGTCCATTATAATTTAGCTACAACAATAGCACAAATTAATATTCTTGTAGGGAATTACACTTTTCATCGTTTAGTTACCTGTATCGACGGAGTATTACGAGATACCTCTTCTATGCGCCCTATTTCCTCAGCGCCACCAGCACCTCGTCAATCCTTTGCCTGTCTCTCTGGCCCAGGTGAGCTACTGAAATGCACTGCCTGACATCGGTATTCTGCCCATGGGTCTGCCATAGTGCCATGGCAACGTCTTCAGCATTCTCCAAATAGCTGGCTCTCTTACTGGTAGTAGTGAACGCTTTGCCGCTGGACTACCTAATTTTATCAATCTTGTCAATACCAGCAAGCCCGGCCATCATCCCCACAAATTCACCGATGGTGAGAAGAATAATTTTTGGTTTAGAAGCATGCATAGGACAATAGAAAAGGCACCAAGCTAGGGGTATTGGCCAAATCAGCTTTGAGATAGTTAAGTGGGTATAGGCCATTACTCCGTTTCTGTCGCTGCTTATACTTCTTGCTTTTTGTCTCGGAGCTGGTAATAATCATGTCTCCGGTAGCCCTCTGGGGTTAAAACCCAGACCTTGCTGCCGTCAGACCACTTCATGTTATGCACCAAACCCGAGTGCTTCAGTTCGGAAAGCTGAAAGGAAACCGAGCTGAGGCTGGCGATTATATACTTTGCGATCAGGTGTCAGTCAGCCCTGCCGACCACAGCCAAATATCGGATTATTGCCTCTTTCCTCACCATTTTATTTACCCCTTAACCCGTAAAAATTGGGGCCTGGCGGGGCTAATTCGCCTAAAATAGCCTTATTCGTAACTCCGCTAAGACAGCAACTCATTAGCTAGCTAGTGAATGTAATGGGCTACCAAACAAAGTACCGAAATGTGCCTTCAGTCGCCTCAAAGACGAGTATGAGCAGAGGAAGGGCAGGCAGTAGTCCCACCAGGTGCCCATATTTCACAGTTAACTGTGATGGCCGATAGAAAATTTGTCCGGAAGCTAAACATTTTAGAACTGGTAGAGGAGATGGAGATTATCGGGCGGATGAGCCTGGTCGACAACTTCGACATTAGCTATAGGGGGCAGCAAGACGTATATATAGACTGCGGAAGGCTGGTTTAATTGAGCCACCAGGAATCGAGAGAGGGAAACGGGTTCTATCTGTTAAAGGCTATGATCATTTAGACTTCCTAAGGAAACGGGCAAAAACAAACGAAGATTGTAGAAATCAGGGATTCAAGAACATGATAGCAAGACTTTGCCGTAGATACGGGCCTTTGCTATCATGGGTGCCTTTTCACCCAACACGTGATACAAGTGCCACATTGTGTTGTGAAGCAGACATTGTCTTCCAACTTCACTGTTCAACAAGGATGACACCTTGAGCTCTCTATGAGTCATGCGGTGTGGAATGGGATTATGTACCTTGGCAATGTTAATCGGACTATGGAGAAAATTATGCCCCGGTCGAAGTTATGTCCTATACCCGCTCAACCATCTCAAAGCTAGCTTGTCGCAAGCACCATAGCTAGCTGCTTCCTCTATGTCCATATGCTTACCCTTAACCAGTTAAGCAATGGTAAAGTCCTTCTCGACGATGGGGACTTCCTTGGCTGGGCCTTTCTTCCCCAGCCCTCCGGGTGGCTACCTCTGATGTGGCCAGGGCTTGAACCGTCTTAAACGGGGCATGGTCGCAGCCCTCAACCGGATATGGATAGGTTTTTGCCATTTCTCTATTCTCCTCTCTGTTAAGAGTCTAGCGAGACTCTGAAAGTTTGTGCCTGAGACTCTGGCGAGACTCTGAGAATTTTGTGCCTGAGGGTAGTCTGAGACTTACCCTGAGATAACTTCTATGCGCTAGTCTCAGTGTAACAGCACAACTTCATCAAACAAAGGCTTTGCACCGCTTAACGACTTGCACTTGTAGACGAATAAACCCGTTCAATAACTATATAGGATTGGGGCTTTCTTCAATTACTGAACATTCCGATGTTTTGTATTCCTTGACATTGGTCGGTCTTCCTCGGAATGACCTTGTCGACCAACAGCCGTCAGCGTACAATAGAGGAGAGAGATGACAAGTGTAGATGGCTAATAAGCAAAATCACTCCAATGAGATTCTGTGGGCATATCCACCAAGGACCGAGTCTGAAAACTGGTGGTGCCGCCAATACGGGAATATTGAGATACCAGAGGGATGGGATTCCCTGCCGCCCGGTGATGCTTTCGTAACCAGGCAGGTAAAAATGATGGGGCCACATTGGGTGGCAAAGAAACCTGCAAAAGGCTACACTAGGACTCTGGGCATATGGGCCCCAAAGGAAAATATCGAAGCTGCTCGAAAGCTAGCAGAAGAGACAAGAATACAGAGAGAGGTTAAACGAGGTATTTCGCGAGCACAGCGTGAGAAACAGGAAGCGAAATATCGAGAACAATTTGCAGCAGCTGTCTACGAGTATCTCGGTTTCGCACCCAAGCACGAGAAACTGGCTCGTGACATCGCCAAGAGCGTTGCTGAGCACACCACGCAAGTTGGCAGTGAGCGAGTAGGACGAACAAGGAAGTTACCCCTTGAGGAAAAGGCGATTCTAGCAGCGCGAGCGTATATCCGACACAACTGTACCAAATACGAGGATCGACTGCTTGATTTTGAATTCCCGCTGGAGCCGGGCGACTACTTATACCGAGAAATAAGATCTGAGGCAGACGAGGCAATTGATAAGTTCGTGAACAGTCATCGAAAGGGAAGATAGCCACAGTGGCGGTTTACATTTTGGCTTTGTGTAGTAACAAAAAGATGAAAAGTGTGATAAAAACAACCTAATTTCGGTCACAGTAAAGCGAGTGGCTTTTAACCGCTAGGTTGTTGGTTCGAGTCGAGGCTGGGGAGCCAAGTCAAGTTCCCACTGGAACACAGGCTTTATACTTAAACATCTAGCATCCCATACTTCAGCTTGAATTGCTCTATCCATTCATAACGCGGTGATGCTTCTATCGCATTAACAACTTCCTGAATACTGATCTGGCCTATACGATGACTAAGACTTTGCGGTACAAACTCAAGTAAAAAGGGCATTAAGCCACGTTCTTCGCCATTGCCTTCATAATAAAAAGTTGGACTCCTATTATCGCTAAGCAAGATAAAAGTGCCGCCTTTTTCAAGGGCAAATAAGACCTCTCTAAAAAACTGATAATGGCTAGCAAGCACACACATAGACTCAGTGGAAAGAGAGCTTTCTAGGAAACCGTGCTTTTCTAAGAGAGTCCAATAACGCCTCCCAATGTAATGAAGATAACATCGCGAGAATTTCGATGAAGGATTCACCCCGTCACAGTCACCTCGCTTGAAAACTGTACATCCACCGAATTCAGTTTCAACAAACTTACATTCGATGAACAATGATCCCAATATTTCAGGGTTTCCAATAACTAGGTCAATTGATGTCGGTTGTCCTAAATCCTCATTGAAAACCGAACGGTCTTCATATTCTAAGAATGCTTGCTCACTTGATCCGGGCCAAGTAAGCCCGTTTGAATATAATGCATTACGAAGAGGTTCTAGATCGCCTCTTACAATTAAAGGGCCGATAAGGTTGAACAGGAGAGCCTGGCTACTAAGGCCATGATGGATGTAATCATGTAAAGGGAAGCTCTGATTATTGCTAGCACGTTTATTACGGATATCTTCAATATATTCAGCTACTTCCGGTAAGATGATGTTTCTATGCCAGTCATTCCATTCTGCAAGGCAATAGGTATAAGTCGGATGCACTTTGCATTCATGTGTTTCAAACCAGTCTTTCGCCGCCATCTTGAGATGCTTTATAAACTGGTTGTGCCTTGGATACGGCCAAGTACGCGCAAGTTGTCGACTGTTTTTCGTCAATTATGTTGCCTCAGTGTAACCACGTCATAACTTGAATTCACCACATTTGCAATTCTTCAGTCTGCCAAATTGTGGTGAGTATTTCTTAGCAGGTACAGTCCCACATTCAGGACATATGAATAGTGCTTCGAATTCATTGATATCTCTCAAAACTGTTTCTACGTCTCCACGTCCAAGGGATGTTGAAGTAAGGTTTTGGTGATGTGAACCAATATTTGTTATAAGTTGGCTTGCCCGTAAGTGGTCAAACGACTTCTTTGAGCCTTTGTCCCTAAGTGTTTGATTTTCCTTCAAATAATCCGTTAATGCGCTTATTAATTCGCTTGGGTCTCTTCTATCGTTCTCTACCCCAGTCCGAAATTCCAAACCTCTAACTCCCAAGTCTTGGCATCTTTCTTTTAGCATCTCTTCTATCAGAGTTCTGCTTTTGTTTGCAGCTCCCTTTACATCATTTTCATCTAGGTTATCACGTATATGCTCCTTCAAAGTAATTGGTGACTCCTTAACATTAAGTCCCTCGCCTTTCGTCCACTTCGTGAGTTCTTTGAAAACCCATTTCCCAGCAGGTAAATCTCTCTTTAGTATATCGAACCAGAGTTCGTCGTGTGTAAAAAGTAAGAATTGAGCTTCTGCAAATTTTTCACCCATTAATCTTGCTAATGGTCTACGATGTCCCGTATCAAAACTCGTAACCACATCATCCAATACGAGAAATCCGTTCGCCTTATTGAAATACTTCGCTGACGCTAAAAACAGACAAATGCCGAGGCTGTTTAAATGAGCTTCACTTAGTATTTTCAATGGAGGGGAAATTTCTTCACCATGACGTCTAAGCTTGAATTCGATTCCACGTTCCTCAGTGGGGATCAGTTCGACCTCATCAATATCATCATCCGGGTGAAGAAATACGAAAAAGTCGTTTACATCGCTCGATATTGCCTTAAGCACCCTCTGAATACTTACTCGCTCCATTTTCTCGAAGCTTTTATATATTTTTTCGATCGAATCTATCTGCTTGAGAAATGTAGCAATTTGCACGGTTAGTTCTTTATATCGTTCATGGTCACTAACTAAATTACTCAACTTCATAACATTTTCATAGAATCTTTTCTCCTCCTCCGTCTCACTCACTCGCTCCTTCCTTTGGCTGACCTTATGCTGACTTTCCTTCACTTCTTCCTCAAGATTTTCCAATCCGCTGAGAGGCAAAGCTGTGACTGGTTGAGGATACTGCTGAATTTTATTCAGAATCTCCTCGTATTGAGACAGCAATGAACTTATATTTGATATTGCAGCTTCCATCTCAGCATTAAATAATGTCTTCTTGATTTCTTTATCCAATTCCAGTATAGGCTTTAAGTCTATCTTATTTGATGTTACTTTCTCGCACATTGACTTCGCGCTCTGAATAATTTCTCTTCTTTTTCTGAGCACCTCAGTGAGTTGTTCCATTTCCAGCTTCAATGACTTTAATAACGTATCCGTATCTATTGGTCTTTTGCATAGAGGACATTGTCCGGCTACGACAGATTCACCTTCTATTGCCTCAATGGCAGCTTTGTATAATTTCTCAGTAGCCGAGGCTTCAATTGTATCTCGTTCCTTTGCTAACTCATTATGACATTTGATAATATTTCCCACATCTATCAAGGTGTTTCTTATCTCAACCAATTTCAAGATGCTCTTACTAATTCCGTCTAATGTTAATAATTGTTTTCCTCGATCACTGCTTGCGACCCTTTTTCCTAGAGTTTCGACGATATGTTCAAAATCGCACAGATTAGTGATTGATAGTTTCGGGTCGCATTCCCTGAGAAGCTTGCTTCCATAATCAAGAATATCGCTATCTTGGAATTTATCTTTTCCAATTGCTGCTGTTAAATCTCTTTTTCTCTCCTCAAGCTGCCCTTTGAGACTTGCCAGCTCCGTATCAGCTTTTAGCGAATTTAGTGTCTTCAACAGAGTATCCCGAATTTCTCCTACGATTCCAAAGCCGATTATCTCCTCAAGCCTCTCAAGCTTCTCCTTTTTGGTCTTATCGATGAATTCCCGCATAGTATGGTGACGTAAAATAAGGGAATCCTTTGCACTGTCCCTTAAATAGCATGAGAACTCACTACTTACATTTGAAAATGCAAATCCACCTTGTCTTCGAAGCGTCTTCTTGCAGTCTAGCGTAGGATTGCCAAACTCGATCTCAACTATGCTGTCGCTATCTCGGTCAATATATCTGTTAAAGTAGTCTTCTCTCCCGCACCCCTCCCTACTAAGATAGTCAATCCTGTCTGTAAAGAACCATTCTAAGGCATCGCTAAAAGTAGTTTTGCCATCTCCATTGTTCCCGAACAGGACAACATTTTTGTTCTCACCTTCAAGATCCAACCATACTTTTTTCTTGGCTCCTCGAAAACCAGCAATAGTTAGTTTTTTAATCTTTGTTTTGCTGTTCATTTTGGTTCTCCTGCCTTAAAGCCTCTAGAGCTTTACGAACCCTATCCGTTGCGAGTTGTTTCTTGCCATACAGCTCTTTCACTAAAGTTGCGACTTTTAAATCTATATCTTCTCTTTCTAAAAGTTGGGCGAAAAATTCATCGCATAATTCCTTCCCGGATTTGATTTCCTCCATAGAATCCTCCTCACGATTTTATAACTCTAGTGTCTCCTCAAAACGAGGGATATGTACTCCGCCAGACCAATTACAGAACAAGCTAGGATGCTCTGTATGAATTGGCACAATAACTTTGGGGTCAATCTCCAAGACTAAACGCTCAATATCTCTTGGGTACATATGACCGGAAGTATGTGCGTATTCTAGTTTCAGTCCACATAGTTCAATCCACTTTAGTAAACGCCTAAAAGACAGCTCCATTTCTTCCTTAAAAGGTTCTGCTTTACCGTAAACATAAGCCCCAAGAACTGGCCTTCCATCTGAAGGTAGGAAGTGAAGAAGCGTGTGTGCGCCACTGGAGGTATATAGAAGATAGCGTCTAGGCTCTCGTAAAATTTCCTCTCTTAACGGTCCCCAGATGAAAATGTCATCCGGTAAGCAAATTAAATCAGGATTATCCTTCTGTTTACCTCTTTGAGACACTAACAGACCTGCCTCGTGAGCCTGACGATAGTCTGTATAGCTTTCAGCATATAAATCTTGGGGCAGTCCGTATTTACTATATCGTGAGGCATAGAGTTTTAGACGTGAAAGGGCAACCTTGAACTCCCCCAATACTGGCAATCCGGGATAGAGTATTTCGGGGTGATTCATGTAGAGCAAGAGATACGCCTTCTTTGAGTCGAATATAAGCGTACGTCCACAATCTTTGGCCACTCTGCTTACTGATCTCATACGATTCATATCCGCAGGTGATGCGTCATAAATTATTAATCCTTCTTCATTTGAAAAAATCTCTAGGCATTGTTGTTCTACCGCTGACTCACTGGCCAAAGCATGACTTTCAACTTCTTTTTCATCTTCAGACGGTGGCCCAAGTCTCGTTCCTTCGCAGAGCAGTATATCTATTCCGGTACTTTTGCAGGCTGAAAGGAATTCCTCACTATCAGCAACAGCATTGCCGTGAAACCGCATGTCTCCCGTATATGCAAGCGTTTTATCATCTGCTTTAATTATGAAGGCACTGGCTCCCAGAACTGAATGGTCAACATCATAGCGTGTAACCTTTAGATTTTCTATTTCGAATTCCCTTGCTTTTTCAACCGGAACCAGAGCATCCAGATTTACCCTCGTCTGCCAGTCTTCTCTAATATCGTTTTTGAGCTCTATTATTTTTCTGCTTATGGGGGAAAGATATATGGGAATATCCGGTCGGAGCATACCGAGATATCCATAGTGATCAACATGTGCATGTGACAGTAATACACCATCAATACCGCACGTTTCTTCTTCTCCACAAACAGAGGGTGTACCATCAGAGGAGTAATTTACTGATAAACCAGCGTTTTTATATAGACCGCATAACCTTGGTAATATGCCGGTTTTAAAGAGATCCTCTATACAAGAGGGTCGTAATAAGGGGAACTCGAAGTATTCATCTTCACGCGAAAATGATGTACCAAAGTCTAAGAATATTCGAGTGTTATCGACTTCAAGTAGAATCTTGTTGCCACCAATTTCACCAACCCCACCATAGAACGTTAGACTTACTGCCATTTCGTACTCCCTATAGCTTTGCTCTATTCGGTTTGAGAATCAACTTCCAATTCGCCGCTTGTTTCTGTCTTTTTGAGCCGAATCACACGCGGCTGTGGGTCAAGGTCTTTCCATCCCTCCACCACGATACCCCCAACAGGGTATTGCTTAAGCCGACCAAGGGGGTTTCGGATAATAGTTATAACTGGGTCACCCCACACATTCTCTATGATGACGAGTTCATATACTGTGCCAGTTTGCCCCGCTCGTGCATACTCATGCGAGGTAAGCTCTACTTTATCACCGGCTGATCCACTGCGGGCTTTGAGTTCGCGGAATACATTATCATTTCCAACGAGATCAGCCCCAACTCCGACCCGTAGCCTCTGATCAGTGATTTCTACGCCATCCGGATCCAGTACGTAAATGCGGTATAGGTCCACTGCTCGCTCTTCCGTTGATTTCCTGCTATACCTTTCGGGACCTGGTTCTGGTCCATCGTTTCTCCTAAGGGTCTTACTGGGCTTTCTTAATTGTATCCTGCGACGCCCCACAAGACCTCCTTCAGACTTTGTAGGCTCCTCGCCTCCCTCGTCACTTACTACCTCGAACCCATCTACCGGATGAATAGGAGGTGCAGAAGGCTGTGGACGAGGGTGTTGGTCAGTCTTGATTGGCGTATCCTGAGTCTTTTTGCCGCTTTCCTCCCCTTGTGATTCAACCCACGAGTCGGAAGCACTAAATAGTGGTTCTTCCTCATCAGAGGCTAAATCCAAAGGATCAATCTCATCGTGATGTGGGCTCATGAGGTGTAGCCTGAGAGAATTGGTCGTGCTCCATCGGGCTTCACCTCCAAGGTGAAGCCCGCTCAGAAGGGCATTGGCTAGAGAGTGGTCTGATAGTATGGTCAAACCAGATAGGAATACGTTTCCGTTTTGGTAGAATGCGGGGACCGCAACCTCACATGAGATGTCGCCAACTTTAGGATGCGCCAAGCAGACTTGTACTTTTAGAGACTCTACCCGCTTTACCCTGCCCCTGATGATATCGCCAACTCGACGACGCACTATAGGCCAAAGTTCGGTACTGATTTGAGACACCTCTACTGCAAAGGCCTGAACCCCGGCATGTAGTTTCTCCTCTAGGTCGAGGTCCAAGTTAACCCCAGTTGATATGACCTTGATTTCCGCATTTCGCTCAACATGGAAGATATCGGTCCACATTTGAAATCGTGGCACAAGGTCTGGGAACTCGTAATCCCAGCGATAGAAGCCACTCGAACGAAACCGCTTGGCAATCTCGTCGTAATCTGTGACGAAGACTTCTGCGGTATCACGCCACTTACCGTCGGCAAGTACAGGAACTGAGATGGCCGCTGGTTTGCGCCTAGCGAGGAGTTTTTCTGCGAGGAGATATGTAGCCCCCAACACGCGGATTAGAGGTCGACTCGATGACTCCTCGTTTTTCGAGACTCTCGCCCAAAATCGGACTAGAAAATCTAAGTCCGGGTTTGAAGCCACTCCCAACCACTCCCATAAGTGTTCAGCAGACATGTAGGCATCTAAGTAACCGCAATAATCACCAAAGGTCGACCGCTGCTCTCGACGTAAACATTCACCAGGCCGCCACCAACTACACCGCTGGCTTGGTGCAAAAATCAGACCATCCTGAAATGCAGTTTCCACGATCGCCGACACCTTCTCATCCCTGCTTAAATATTCATAATAAGCAATAGCACGGTGACTAATAAGCTGCTGCCCATTCGACCGTGCCGCCCTGAGGTACTCGATGATTCTTTCTGCCGGTATCGTGACCTTGAAACCTAATGCTCTGGCCACTTCAGAGGAATGGGCAATCCAACGGCACACCGAATCTTCTTCAGAATCGAGAAGAGTCTGAGCTTCCTCTGTACGAGCATATGTGTCTTTAGGTCTTACAAAATTCATGTCAGAAACTGCAATCCATTCAGACTCCTGCAGCTCCCATAGCCATCTAGCCGGTACATTCCCAAGCGTCTTCTCTGCATTAGAGTAATATCCAGTGGCACGTGTGGTGGTTTTCCCCTTGTATGATTCCCACTGGTCTTCTAGGGTACGAAGGAGAGCCTCTCCTCTGAGGTCGCGTTCTCGGGAACTAAGTCCTTTGACATACTGGAGCCACTTTACCAAATCGGGTGAATGAGAATCTCCAACTAGACCATAGTCACTATATTGGGTGAAACTTGTATTCGCATGAGGAAAGTTGGGATAGCGAGCAGGGTCACCGCGGGTAACCCTGGTGAAACGATAAATATTATGATAAGAATTGTGAGCAATAGGCTCGATTCTTGGCCCTGTAGCTGCACCAAGAGCCTTTAAAAATGACACAACACTTATTGGACTTTCTGGTCGAACCAAACTTTTTCGGTACCGCCAGTCTATCCACCAGAGACCGGGGACTCCCTTCGTTGCTCTAGACCATGTTGATTTATCAATGAAACCCGCAGGTATGTGGACTACCGAGACAGGTTGATATTCGGTTTTATCTTTCCCATTCTCATCTGTGGCATGTGCTTTGATTAATAGTGACCTACCTAGTTCCAGGAGTATTTGTTCCCGTCTATGTTGCCCCTGATCACTCACGTAACCTTCAAGGTGATTTCGCACAAAGTTGAGAAGCCTGTTGGCATCCTCCTCAGGTTTGGAGGGTGGAGTGCCTCCAGCAATGAACCTCTTGATAAAGGCTGATGCGTCAAATCTCGTTTCATACTCAAAGGTTTCGTCGGATGAAACAGTCCTGAGCCATGCGTCAACTCTTCGCCGGAGTTCGTCTTTAGGATTAGTCGTTTTCCTGTCTGGTAATCGATATACCTTGTGTAATATCATGACTAAACGGTTCTGGGATAGATTGCCGAGCTCCTTAGCTACCACATCGCTTCGTGTGTTACACACGACCCGGCCTGCTAAGCTCGCTGCCACAAGTGAGGTCGGTTGTCCGTTCCGATTGAGGATACATTTACCATTGAGAAGCCTTGCGTCGACCTCTTCGTGACCAATTTCCTCCTTCAATTCAATAATGCTGGCAAGCACTCGCAGGTACCACTCAGGTTCTCGATTCCTTGGTCCAGATGCCAAGATCTTTGATAGTATATGGCAGCAGATACGAAGTGCCCCAAGTGATTGAAGCACTGTTCTAGCTTTTAGAGAAGGAATTTCCAGCATCCACCGGCGCGTCTCCCCCAGAGAAGCCAGATCGGTATTTCGGATAAGCTGGCGTATCTCCTTTGTTTCTGGGAAAACAGCTTCTTTGGGTATGACCCGTCCACTTCTTGTAGGTAACCAAGCAACTGATTTCATCTCGTCTAATGCCCCTCTCCACACTTCGTCGAGGAGGTCATCATTGTTGCCATCTAAAGGGACAAGTTCCCAAGGCCGTGATGGAGTACCAACTCCCTCAGCTAGGGCTGCTTGAACCATGGTACGGCCAGTCTCGCGAAGCAGCCAACGATTGAAGTCTCCCCTAATTAAGTTCTCCCTCCCTGTTGTGACATCAAAGGGCGCTGAAAACCGCCAAGGATATGTGTGGTATTGTTGAGTCGGAAAATATGCACAGACAGGATGCGGACCACCTTGTTGCTCATGGCGGACGAGGGTTATTGTCACTGGCTCGCGGACTTCTGTTCCATCGTCTCGTCGAATACTGTGGGATGGAGAAACCTCTCTTACAAACCTTAACCATTCTTGGCTACCAACTATGACAATATTGCCTTCGCCATAAAGCCGAACCCCAACACTGACTTCTTTCTCATCCCCATTAATCAAGTTCCGCACTGTGACCCGCTTAAGATTCTTCATATAAAGAAGAGTTTCGCTTTCAATCCTTTCTGCTAGGTCGGTAAATAGTGCATGCGGATCAACTTCAGGCTTGAAAGGAGCTATCACCCTGGTCCCTGGGTAAAACCCTGAATTTGGCTCCTGTGCTCTAGCGGGATACGTAAACGACCGTTCCAGCGTAAAAGTGTAGTTGCCTGAGTTATAAGTCGGTGACTCACTGAACCGCATGAGAGCGAGACTGCCGATACCAAACTGTCCCATGAGATCGGGGCGAGAGGCCTTGGTGGTACTAGCTACGAAGATGAGGCTGTAGATATCGTGGGTAGTGAATGGTTTCCCGTTGTTGGTTATAACCAGACGATCCTCGTCGATGGCGAATCCGACTTCTGTAGCCCCAGCGTCATCAGCGTTCTGCCAAAACTCCCAGAAAAAACGATATGTATCCGCGGCTGCCTGCCTACCAAGGCGTTGTGCGGCTCTCTCAGCTTCTCTGCTGTGCTGGAAGTTCCGTAGTTCCCGAAATCTTCTGATGCTTGCCAAGAACGCAGTTGCCCACTCCTTGCTTTCGTCGGGTTCGAAAGCTGGATCCACCTCATCTATAAGCGCTTCCAAGAATCGGTCAGCAATGTCGTCGAGCGCTTTTTTCGATTGGTCCGTATCCACCGAGTCGGCTCTCCAGCATTATGCTTACTTGTGTTTCTATATTGACCTGCCACCATATAAGGATACCACTTCTTAAGTTAGAGTTACCAGCATTCTGATCTGCCCCCCGAAAACTGTACCAGCCAAAATGAGATTTTTATGGGATAATCACACTTTAAGAGGAGGATTATACCATGAAGAGTTCAAGGTACACGCCGGAGCAGGTAGCCTTCGCCATGCGGCAGGCTGAGTCAGG